>DAIQOB010000006.1:0-20660 GCA_036788075.1 Syntrophobacteraceae bacterium | reverse complement strand
GTTCTCATCTTCGGGGTGGATCAGAATGGATAGGAAAATGAAGCGCATCGTTTTGCTCCTGGCCGTCCCTTGCTTTTTGGGGCTGCTGGTGGGGTGGGTGGAGGCGGCGGAAGTCACTCTTCCAGGCCTCCGGTTCGACCTGGACAATCCTCAGGCTCCGCAACAGATGTCCGGGCTCCTGCAAATCGTCTTCTTGATGACGGTCCTTTCCATTGCCCCCGCCATCCTCATCATGACAACTTCTTTCACGCGACTGGCAGTGGTGCTGAGCTTCCTGCGGCAGGCCATCGGTACCCAGCAGTCTCCCCCCAACCAGATCATCATCGGTCTGGCGCTGTTTCTCACCTTCTTCATCATGCAGCCCGTCTGGCAAAAGATCCACAAAGAGGCCTTCGTTCCTTACACCAGGCATGAAATCTCCGGCGAAGAATTTGCCAAACGGGGGATCGCTCCCCTCAAGGATTTCATGCTGAAGCAGACAAGCAAAAAGGACCTGGCTCTCTTTGTTTCCTTCGCCCAGAGTGAAAAGCCTGAAAATGCCGCATCCCTGCCCCTCACGACTGTGATCCCCGCCTTCGTCATCAGTGAGCTCAAGACGGCTTTTCAAATCGGCTTTCTCCTTTATATTCCCTTCATCATCATGGACATGGTGGTGTCGAGCATTCTCCTCTCCATGGGGATGATGATGCTCCCTCCCGTCATGATCTCTATGCCTTTCAAGCTCATGCTTTTCGTCCTGGTGGATGGATGGAACATGTTGGTAGGATCCCTCGTGAAAAGTTTCGTGTGAGGAAGGAACGTACCATGAGTTCGGACTTCGTAATGGGGATAGCTCGCGAAGCACTGGAGACCATGCTCCTGACCAGTATGCCGGTGCTGCTGGTGAGCCTCGTTGTCGGGGTAGGGATCAGCATCCTTCAGGCAGTGACGCAAATTCAGGAACAGACCATCAGCTTTGTCCCCAAAATTGCAGTGACTTTCATCGCACTGCTTTTCCTGGGGCCCTGGATGTTGAACGAAATGAGCCGGTTTCTGAGCGAAATTTTGGAGAACTTTCCCTATTGGATTCGGTGAGGGGGGAAACGAGGGTGACAACGCCGGATGACCGCTTTTCATGTCAGTTCCCATGAGGTGGGGATCTTCCTTGCCATCCTCCTGAGGATCAGCCTGGTCTTCTTCATGGTGCCCATTTTCAGTGGGGCACAGGTTTCGAGCGCCATGAAAGCGGGAATCTCCCTTGCCCTGGCTGTCTTTTTCTTTCCACACCTCCGTTCGGTCGTTGCTCCTTTGCCCCTGGATATGGCCCCTCTGACTTTAGCGGTGCTGGGAGAAATCATCCTCGGCCTGGTGCTGTCTTTGTCGGTGCTCATGATCCTGGGAGCGTTTCAAAGCGCAGGCGAGCTCATCAGCGTCGGTATGGGGCTGGGTTTTGCCCAGGTGGTCGATCCGCAGGGAGGATCTCAGGTCATGCTCATCAGCCGCTGGTTCCAGCTTCTGGCTGTCCTGATTCTTTTCAGTATCGATGGGCATCACATGATCCTCAAGGCCATGGTGCAGAGCTTTCGCTCCATACCCATCGGCGGATTTGTCCTGAACGATCTCGGCTTCTCCCGCATGATCACCCTGGGAGGGTACCTGTTCGTCGTTGCCCTCAAGATTGCGGCTCCAGTGCTGATTGTCCTCATGCTGATGAACGTGGGACTGGGATTGATTGCCAAGTTCTCCCCTCAAATCAACGTCCTCATGACCAGTTTTCCACTGAGCATACTGATCGGCCTCATTTTCATGGGTTTTTCCATCTCCGTGTGGTGTCCTGCCCTGGAGCAGTTTTGGGCTCACATCCTGGAATATCTGCAGACACTCACCCGGTAACGGACTTCCGGTACGTTCCGTCCTGCCCATCCGTTCCTCCCTCCTGCATACAGCCGTGACTCCGATGCTGACGCCGAACAATGGAGGTCCCAAGGTGTCATCCCCGAACGCTTCAGGCGTAGATCCAGCGCAGACTGCCCCGGGGAAGCCCAGCCTGCCCAATGGTGGCAAGGAAATAGAGGCCATCACGGGGCGCTCGGTGGGGAGTGGCGCGATTCTGGCAACCCAACGCCGATTGAGAACCGGGGTAGACAAAAAAATGACTCAATCGGTGTTTTTGACGAATATTGAGGAGTACGAGCCGTGGCGGGCGCTCAGGACAAGACTGAGAAACCAACCGAAAAAAAACTGAGGGATGCGCGGGAGCGAGGGCAGATTGCCAGGAGCAGGGAACTGACGGGGGTATCCGTACTGCTGGTGGGAGGATCCGTCCTGTACCTCAGTCACGGCCTCATGCTGGAGCACTTTCGACTGCTCCTGACAGAGGCCTGGGTCTCGGGATTCCGTTCGGCCCACTCGTCTTCCACGCCGGGGACGATGCTGCTTCCGGCGCTCTTTCATTTTTTTGTCATGGTTTCTCCGACGCTCCTGTCCATTCTGATCATCGGGCTTGGCATCAATCTGGTGCAGACGAAGGGCCTGCTCATTTCATGGGAAGGGATCCAGTTCAAATTCTCCAGGCTGAACCCCCTCGAGGGCTTCAAGCAACTGTTCTCGCTCCGCTCCCTGGTGGAAGTCGTGAAGTCTATCCTGAAGGTCATAATTGTCGGATGGGTGTTATATGGGATCTTCAGGGAAGAGCAGCATCTCTTTTTGCCGATGGTGGACCAGGAGCTTTCTGAAGTGTTGAAAGTCCTCGGGCACCTGAGCCTCAAGATGCTGCTCCGGGTGTCGCTCATCATGTTCGCGTTGAGTATAGCGGATTATTACTACCAGGCCTGGCAGCATCGAAAAGACCTGATGATGAGCAAACAGGAAATCAAGGAGGAATACAAACAGTCGGACGGCAATCCGGAAATCAAATCCAGGATTCGATCCATTCAGCGCGCACTGGCTCGGCAGCGCATGATGGCCAAAGTTCCCAAGGCGACCGCAATCGTCGTCAACCCAACGCATTACGCGGTAGCCCTTCAGTACGCTCCCAAAATGGAAGCTCCCAGGGTGGTTGCCAAAGGTGTCGATCTTGTAGCCCAGCGGATCATCAAGCTGGGGCGGAGCCATGGCGTCCCCGTCATTCAGAATCCCCCCTTGGCACGTGCTTTGTATAAAGAGGTCAAGCTCGAGGGGAAGATTCCAATTTCCCTGTATCGAGCGGTGGCCAAGGTATTGGCCTATGTCTATCAACAAAAACAGCCACGGGTGAAGTAGAAAGACAATGGAAGCATCCAGTTCCGCCATGCAGATCTTTTCTGAACGGCTGAAAGGCCTCTCCGACAGCGATGCCATGATGGGCCTGGGGGTTGTGGTCATCCTCTCCGTCATGCTCCTGCCCATGCCGAGCAGTCTGCTGGACGTGTTACTGGCGGTCAACATCGCCATATCCCTCGTGATCATGCTGACAGCTGTTTATTCCTTGAAGCCGCTCGACTTTGCAACGTTTCCCTCTGTTCTCCTCATCACCACCCTGTTCCGCCTCTCCTTGAACGTGGCCAGTACACGCCTGATTCTCCTTCACGGCCACGAAGGACCGGGGGCCGCGGGCCACATGATCAATGCCTTCGGACTTTTTGTCGTGGGCGGGAATTATGCTGTGGGCTTCATCATGTTCGTGATCCTCGTCATCATCAATTTCATGGTCATCACCAAGGGTACGGAGCGCATTTCGGAGGTGGCGGCACGATTCACTCTGGACGCTCTGCCCGGCAAGCAGATGAGCATCGATGCAGACCTCAATTCAGGCGCTATCAGCGAGGTCGAAGCCCGGCGCAGGAGAGACGGCGTGCGACGGGAAGCCGATTTTTACGGCACAATGGATGGCGCCAGCAAATTCGTGCGCGGCGATGCCATTGCGGGGATCCTGGTGACCTTCATCAACGTGGCGGGAGGACTCGCTCTCGGCGTGCTCCAGGGCAACATGTCTCTTGTGGACGCTCTCAAGAATTACACCCTGCTTTCCGTTGGGGATGGACTGCTCTCCCAGATTCCGGCCCTCATCATTTCTTCGTCGGCGGGCATTCTGGTCAGCAGGGCTGAATCCAACGTGGGATTGGGAAAGGCCTTCGGCGATCAATTTCGGATGCAGCCGAAGCCCCTCATCATCGCCGGCGGCATGCTCTACATTCTGGCTTTGCTTCCCGGCTTTCCGGCAATTCCCCTCCTGCTGGTCGGTACCGGCCTATTGTACCTTGGACTCAGCCTGCTGAAGAAACAGGCCAAGACGGAGGCTTCCGCAGCTCAGACGGGGGAGGTACCCGCACCTGTCGGGGCCGCTTCTGAATTCAGTGAGCTTCCCCCTCCCCTGGATGTCCTCGAACTGGAAGTGGGGTATGGCTTGATCCCGCTGGTGGACGAGTCTCAAAAGGGAGACCTGCTGCCGCGCATCCGTGCCATTCGACAGCAGCTGGCCCTGGAATACGGAATCATCGTCCCGGCCCTGCATGTGCGTGACAACCTGCAATTGAAGCCTGCTGAATACAGGCTTCTCCTCAAGGGAAACGTTATCGGTCGGGGAGAGCTCGTTTTGGGACACTACCTGGCCCTCAGTTCCGGGGATAATTTCCAGGACATCAAAGGTATTCCCACGAAGGACCCGACCTTCGGTCTGCCGGCCGTCTGGATTTCCGAGAAGGAATACGAAACGGCGGTGAACAAGGGTTACACGGTCATCGACCTTGCCACTATTGCGGCAACCCATTTGACGGAAATGTTCAAGAGGCATGCCGATGAGTTGCTGAGCCGTCAGACGACCCAAAAACTGCTGGATAACCTGGCCGAATCCCAGCCGAAGCTGATGGAGGAGCTGGTTCCCCAGGTCCTTTCAGTGGGAGGTATTCAAAAGGTCCTGCAGAACCTCATTCGTGAACGGGTTTCCATTCGGGATGTTCAGACCATTTGCGAAACACTGGCCGATCACGCCAACATCATCAAGGATCCCGAAATTCTGACGGAATATGTGCGACAAGCCCTGGCGCGCACCATTACCAAGCCCTATGAGACGGACGATGGGAAGCTGAAGGTCCTGACACTGCAGCAGGAACTGGAAGACCGCATCGGAAGGAGCGTTCAAAAAACCGATCAGGGAGCTTTCCTGGCCCTGGAGCCCGATTTCCTGAAATATCTCATTCAGTCGGTCCAGGTGGAGGTGAAAAAGGTTCTCACCATGGGATTCCACCCCGTCATCCTTTGCTCTCCCATGGTCCGTCGACATTTGAAGAAGCTGCTGGAGCGTTTTCTCTCGGATGTGGTCGTCCTCAGCCATAACGAATTGAGCGGGCACTTGGAAATCCAATCCATAGGGATGATCAGGCTGACGCATGCAAATTAGAACCTTCAAAGCAGCCACAGTCAACGAAGCTCTGGCCCAGGTCCGGAGGGAGCTGGGGGCGGACGCGCTCATCCTTGGAAACAAGAAGGTGACCCTTTCTCCCACAGAGACCCTTGTGGAAGTAACGGCCGCCATCGAGTCTCAGAACGAAGATACCGCCCCTTCCACCGGTGCTCCGGTTCCGGGGCTGGATCTTCAGGCAAGAAACGATATCCAGGAAATCAAAAGCTTCCTGTCCATGCTCATTTCCTCCAAGGACTATTTCTCCAAGCTGCAGATGCATCAACCCCTTGCGGAGGTCTATCACAGCCTCATCCTCCGAGGCCTGGATGAAAAGCATTGTTATGTACTCTTGAAACGTGTTCTCAGCGATATGAACGGAGAAGTTCTCGACAAGCCGAAGATCATGGAGGAATTCTGCAGACGGCTTCTGGAGAAGATCAGTTTCTCCCGCCCCTTCGATGCGGTCTCATCCATGCGGGATTTCCCCCTGACCTTCACTTTTGTGGGGCCCACCGGGGTGGGCAAAACCACGAGTCTGGCAAAACTCGCCGCCTACCTCAAAATCAAGCGAAAGCTGGAAGTGGGGATCATCTCCGTGGATACGTATCGCATCGGAGCGGTCAACCAGCTCAGCACCTATGCAGAGATTCTCGATGTTCCCTTCACCGTGGTGCAAAGCCAGAGTGAGCTGCGAAAAGCCAGAAATCAGTTCGTTCGGCAAGATGTCCTATTGATCGACACCAGCGGCAAGAATTTCATCAACCGGGAGCATATTAAAGATCTCCAGGGGGTCTTTGAAGGGATGGACGACATCCATCACCTTCTCGTGCTCAGCGCCACCGTAAAGGATGGAGATCTGAAGCAGACGATCCTTCATTTCGACCCGATGAATATTCACAGCCTGATATTCACCAAGATCGACGAAACCCTCAGCATTGGGTCCATGGTCAATCAACTTCTTCGCTTCCCCTATCCCATCTCCTATCTGGGGACAGGGCAACAGGTCCCCGAAGACATTGAGACGGCCACCCCCAAGCGGTTGCTCACGTTTCTCTTCCCTGCGAGAAAAGGCCAGAATGGAAAGGAATAGCATGGATCAGGCATTGGGACTGCGCCGCAAGCAAGATCAACAGGATCCCTGGGAGAGCTCTTCCACCCGGCCGCTCTCGTCTAGAAGTCATTCCATCCGGGTGATAACGGTCAGCAGCGGAAAGGGAGGGGTTGGAAAAAGCAATATCGTGGTCAACCTGGCACTTGCGTTTGATCGGATGGGGAAAAAGGTGCTCATCCTGGATGCCGATCTCGGTCTGGCCAATATAGACCTTCTGCTTGGCTTAACGCCAAAATTCAATGTCAGCCATGTCCTTTCCGGTGCGAAAAAATTCAGAGAGGTCCTGGTACAGGGGCCGGGCAATATTCGCATCATGCCCGCGTCTTCAGGTGTGCAACAATTGACACAGTTGACCGATGAGCAGAAGCTACTCTTTCTTCAGATGCTGGAAGACGTTGAAGCAGAAATCGACGTCCTCCTCATCGATACGGCGGCAGGTATTTCCGATACGGTTCTCTACTTCAACTTGGCGGCCCAGGAGCGCATCATCGTGGTGACCCCCGAGCCGACCTCACTCACCGATGCGTACGCCCTCATCAAAGTGCTCTTTGTCAGGCATGGAGAGCGCTATTTCAAGGTGCTCGCCAATGCCGTGGAAAGCGAGCGGGCGGGTAAGATGATCTTCGGGAATATCAGCAAAGTAGCGGAGCATTTCCTGGACGGCCTCTCCCTCGATTATCTCGGGAGCGTTCCCTATGATCCGAATATTCCCAGATCGGTATTGCATCAGAGCCCTCTTTTGGGTCTTTTTCCCGACTCACCGGCTTCCAGGGCCATCGCGCATGTCGCCGGGAGGATCGAGAAGACTTGTCCTCATGTCAATCACGGATCGATTCAGTTTTTTTGGAAAAGGTTATTGAACATATAACCCCAAGATGAAGAAAAATATCATGTTGCCCAAAGAGCTCACTCAAAAGAATTCCTATCCGATGCACCGCCCCTGCCGACGGCCGAGCGAAAGTGGTTACCGCCTGTCGTGCAGCGCTGTGCCTGATGAACCCATGGACCGTGATGAGGCCATAGTCAAGCATTCCGGGGTCGTGAAATATATGGCGCTGCGTTTGGCCGCCAGGCTTCCGGCGCATGTGGCAGCCGATGACTTGATCAATGCGGGAATGATAGGACTCATTGACGCCTTTGAAAAATTCGATCCGTCCCAGGGAATTTCTTTCCCATCCTATGCCAAGATACGCATCCGGGGAGCCATGCTGGATGAGATCCGGGCGATGGATTGGGTACCGCGGTCCTTGCGGCAAAAGAGCAACGAATTATCCAAAACCTGCCAGATGTTGGAGCAAAGGCTGGGACGTTCTCCCGTGGATGAAGAAATCGCATCGGAACTGCAGATCACGTGTGAGCAGCTTTACAAGCTTCTCGATGAAATCAAGGGCATTTCCCTGGCTCCCGAAGACATTTTCGATGCCGTAGGGGAGGGAAAGGTTAACAGTTCCCTGGCTTCCGAATCCGACGAGGTTTTTCAGAAGACCTACCGGGCGGAGCTCAAAAAGCATCTGGCGGACGCCATCGGGAGTCTTTCCAAGAAGGAGCAGCAGCTTCTCTCGCTCTATTATTATGAGGAGCTCACGATGAAGGAAATCGGAGCGGTCATGGATTATACGGAATCGCGGATATCCCAGATTCACACGAAAGCGATTTTGAAGCTGAGGGGGCGTCTGTCCAGGAGGCTGAAGCGCGAGGACCTTCCTGATCGGCTCCAGAGCCTGTGGGCTGAACCGAGTTATTCCTGAAAGAAAGTCGATTGAATGGACTCGGGCCAGGTGCGGGAAAACCTTGAAGGTACCGGACAGGGTGACGGCTTTTTCGAGACCGTGAAATTGCAGTTTGCTCAGGCGGACGATGGCGAAGGGGATGATTCCACCGCCTGGGAACCCTCCAAACTCGAAGGCTTTCCCCAGGATCCCCTCGACGAGTCCGGCCGGGATGCTCCGCAACCCCTTTTCTCCCTCGATTTCGATGGCCCGGCGGAAGGGGAACAGGAAGAGGAGGATTCGGCCAGTGTCGAGCTCGACCCCAATTTTACCTGGGATCCTTCGGAATCTTCCCCGACTGACAAGGGTGTGGAAACCGATACCGCTCCTGAGGCCACGGCAGAAGTTCCCGGCGAAGCCCTTCAACGAAAACCGCCCTTTTATTCCCGTAGACTGTTCCTGATTGCATGTTTTGCGCTGGCTCTGGTTTTGGGGAGTGCTGGTGTGCTCTATTGGAAATCGGAGAATACTCCGAAGCCCCACCGACAGACGATTCTCAGCACGCGGGGCGTGAGGCATCCCATCCCCGTTCCCCTTCACGAACGGAGCCTCGAATTTCTTTTTCTGTCTGTTGCACAGGAGGGGAGAGATCTTCTTTCCCTTGGAGTGGACCTGGAGCTGGAGGGGAACGCATCCCGGGATTTTTATACGCTCAACGAGTTATTGATTCGTGAAACCATCTACGCATTCCTGACGCGTCAAAAGCCTTCTCAGAATACGTATCGATCCTGGCAGAGCATTCTGGAGAAAGACCTGCCGGAGCACTTGTCCAACACGATGCCTCAATGCCGCATGCGAACCTTCACCATCGCCAGGCTCGAGCGATTGTGAGTGAAGGCTGGAGCAGATTATGGAAATGTTCAGCACCTGGTTCGACGGTGGAATGTCCTGGACACTCGTCATGCAGATCGTCCTGGATGCGGGCCTCATCATTTTATTATTCGTCATCCTCGGCAGGCGCTCGAAGCCCGTGGAGGGTTCTCAGGACCTTGTCGATGCCCTGGAGAAGATCGTCGAGGAAACGCGAGTACTGGCGAGGGAATTCGAATCCAATCTTCAGGAGAGAAAAGCGCTCATTCAGAACATCCTTTCCAGGCTGGATGGGCGCCTGAGTGAGGCGGAGAGGGTCTGCAGCCGGTTGCAAGAGGTCCAGCGGACGGCCCTCGATGTAAAGAGGGAAATCACCCTGGTGCCGCCTTCCCGCAACAATGACCAGGAAAAAGTGCTCCAGCTCGCCGGGAAAGGCCTCGATGCCGAATCCATCGCCACCCGCCTTCAAAAACCCATCGGTGAAGTCGAGCTCATCTTGAATCTGAAGAAGTTGTGCAAAGGGGAGTGAAGGAATCGGAGGGACTCGGTGATTCAACGTGCTCAAAAATCGCACTTTCCCCTGCACTGACGACTTTCGCGGACCCATATCCGGTTGCAGTGCACCCCATCCTGCACTTTTTTCCCAGTGGATGCCTCATTCACTGAGGGACTCCCATCCAACCATGTTTCCTGCCATTTCCCCTGCTCCGGTCATTCCTCTGTCATCCCCTCCGAGCGCAGTCGAAGGAAAATATTTCCCTTAAGAAAGAGCTCAACCTGCTGAGATCCCTTTGTAGCCGGCATGGATACAGAGGTCGTCCCTGTTTTGGTTCTCTGGCATCATCGTTGCTTCATGGAAAGCTACGAGGAGGACGTGCTCATGCGACTGGGACTCAATGCGGTTGTTTTGGGAGCGAGGCAGCAGGAAAAGCGCCTGGAAGTCATTGCCAACAATCTCGCGAACACGGGAACTGCCGGCTACAAGAAAGACAACGTTCACTTCAGGGATTTCATCTACCAGAGTACCTATACCAGGATGGACCAGGGAAATACCCGGAGTACCGGGCAGCCCCTGGACATCTCCCTATCGGGGGAAGGCTTCCTCCGCGTTCAAACAGATAAGGGTATCCTCTACACCCGCGAAGGAAATTTGACTCTCAACCAGGACAACGTCCTGGTGACCCATGAAGGGTGGCCCGTGTTGGGGGAGGGGGGACCGCTGACCCTGACGGGGTCCGATATCCGCATTGAACGGGATGGTCAAATATTTGGCAGAGATGAATCGGGAGGCTCGGCGAGCGCTGAATATGTCGCTTTAGGGAAGCTCGACCTGGTGGAGTTTCCTGAACAAACCCTGTTGGAAAAGGCTCAGAAAGGCTGCTTTGTTCCCAGGGATCCCAACGTGCAGCCTGTGCCGGCTCAGAGCGTTGCTGTGCAGCAAGGGGCTCTGGAGGAGGCAAATTTCAATCCGGTGGAAGAAATGGCTCACATGATCGATACCCAGAGAGTTTATGAATCGTATCAAAAAGCACTGCAAATGTTCCAACAGGAAGATTCTCAGTTGATCAGCAAACTGGGCGGCCAGTAAGAGGAGAGAAGAGACATGATCCGAAGCCTTTGGACAGCAGCGACCGGCATGGGCGCGCAGCAATTGAACATGGACGTGATCGCCCACAATTTGTCCAACGCCAACACGACGGGATACAAGGAGAGCCGGGCCAATTTCGAAGATCTGATGTACCAGAATATCGTTCCGCCGGGTGCCCAAACCTCTACCGACGCCAAGCTGCCCGTGGGCATCCAGGTGGGGATGGGCACGAAAACCGTTTCCGTTCAAAAGAACTTCACTCAGGGAAATTTTGTTGAAACGGGGAACAAACTCGACCTAGCCATCGAGGGGAAGGGCTTTTTCAAAGTCATGCGCGGCACGGATGAAGTCTACACCCGTGCGGGCTCCTTCAAGCTGGACCAGGAAGGATTTGTCTGTGACTCCGAGGGTAACCGGCTGCAGCCTGAGATCAGCATCCCCACAGAAGCCACGAGCATCTCGGTGGATGCCGGAGGAACCCTGACGGCCATGGATCAGGCGGGCAATGTCCTGGCCAGTGAAACACTCAATCTGACGGATTTTCCCAATCCTGCGGGGCTGTCCAGCGTGGGCAAAAACTATTTTGTCCCGACGGAGGCTTCGGAGGAGGCGGTGGACGGAGAACCGGGCAAAGACGGGATCGGGAGCCTCTTGCAGGGATTTCTGGAGAACGCCAATGTCAATGTAGTGGAAGAGATGGTGAACATGATTGTCGGTCAGAGGGCCTATGAAGCCAATTCCAAGGTGATCAAGGCGTCCGACGAAATGCTGCAGATCGCAAACAATGTGAAGGCATAGACCGGCCGGGAAAAGCAGGACCCATGAATCGCGCACTGTTACATCTTGGCTCCGCCTTGCTTCTGGCCCTTTCCTGGATTTCCTGGGGGCCCCTGGGGGGATGGCCGTGGAGCGCTCTGCCGTGCGAGGCGGAAGCCGCTTCCAAGGGATTGAACGGCCTCAGTCGAGTGGAAGTCGGGGACGAAGAGGTAACGCTTCTGGATCTCTTCGAGAAAAGCACCCTTTCGGAGGAGATGAAAGGGTTGCTGGCGCAGAGGATCATCGGGCCCAGTCCCTCGCCGGGGGAAGAAAAATTCGTTCAGGGAGATCGGCTGCGAGAATACCTTCAAACCGTCCTGACTCAGCATGGATGGGATGCATCGGAGCTGGCTGTCCACCTGCCGGACAGGATCACGGTGGTGAGGCGATCGGTGGGCACATCCAGGGAGGATGTCGAAGGCGCGTATCGAGAATTCATTCTTGCTCACCTCTCCCGGGACGCCGGTGATGTGGTCATCAGCGGTATTCGTGTGGCGGGGAATCCTGTACTGCCGGACGGCAAGATCACTTACAGGGTCAGCCCGAGCTCCGACGGCCGCTATCTTGGGGATGTCGTGCTCACGGTGGATTGCTACGCTGACGGAAAAAAGAATGGAAACATCAAGGTTTCCGGTCGGGTGGAGCTCTACCGGAACGTGGTGCATTCACAACATCCCCTCAAACGCAATGCGGTTGTGGAATCCTCAGACATCGAGATCAAGCGCATCAATGTGACGGATGGGCCGGAGGGGCTTGCGACTCAACCCGAACAGCTCATCGGTAAACGACTGTTGCGGGATGTGGGATTCCTGGAACCATTGAAGCTCGGCGATGTCGATGAGCCCCTCATGCTCAAGCGGGGAGATGCGGTGACGATCCTTTACGTGGAGCCCGGGCTCAAAGTTACCGCCAGCGGGAAAGCCCTGATGGACGGCAGCAGGAGCAATGTCGTTCGGGTCACCAATCTCAAATCCAAACGCACCATCAACTGTAAAGTCATCGATGCCGAAACCGTTGAAGCGATCCCCTGACCAAGTCAACGCCCTCTGCCCGATCACACCGCTGCTGTGGTGGGAGGAGGCTCAGAAGTCTTGAAGGGGGATCCTGTCTTTGAACTGGAGGAATCCATGTCCCCGAAACGGCCCGCACCAGGAGGACGATGCCATGCCTTGGGCAGACTGCATGTCGGCGGAGTGCAGCGCATCCTCTCCGGTGCCCTGTTGCTGATGATGATTTCCGGATGCGCGGCGCAGCAGGTCCGAACTGCCGAAGCGCCGCCCAATCCCATACCGGCTGACGTTGTGCAGGTTCCCATACCGGAGCCTTCGGTTCCAGCCCGGGGGTACAGGCCCCCGCCTCAGGTCCCCGGCGGTTCCCTGTGGTCGGAGGGCAACACCTCCATGTTTCAAGATATCAAGGCGCGCAGGGTAGGGGATATCCTGACCATTACAGTCAGCGAAGTCTCCAAAGCCAGCAAATCGGCGTCAACCAACACGAACCGCGACAAGTCCATGAGCGGCAGCATGAGCTTCGGTGGAATGACCGCCGGGAATAAAACGGTCTTGGATCCGGTGGAATTTGGTGGGTACGACGGCACCTTCGGGAGCGGGTTCAAGGGTGCCGGCAGCACGTCCAAGGCTGATTCCATGACAGCGTACATGACGGCGACGGTCGTGGATGTCCTGCCCAACGGTAATCTCCTGATCCGCGGCTCCCGATGGACCAAGGTGAACAATGAAATGCAGCAGATGATTCTGGAGGGCGTGGTGCGCCCCAACGATATTACTAGAAACAACGCTGTGTTGTCTCAAAATATTGCGGATGCGAAAATATTTTTCGAGGGAAAAGGTCCCGTCACCCAGCAACAGAAACCCGGTTGGCTGCTCCAGTTTTTTGACCTGGTTTCTCCATTCTGACGAGGTGAGCAGATTGTTCAGGAACATTCCGATTCTTCTGTTGAGCATGCTTCTATGCGTCCAACTGCAGCTGCCGGCGTCGGAGATCCATGCCGCACGCATCAAGGACATTGCCTCCTTTATGGGGGACCGCCCCAACCAGCTCATTGGGTATGGGTTGATTGTCGGGCTGAACGGTACGGGTGACAACAACAAGACTCAGTTCACAGTCAATACACTGGCAAACCTCCTGGACAACATGGGAATTCATGTGAATCCGGAGCAGGTGAAGGTGAAGAATGTCGCGGCCGTCATGGCCACGGCCAAGCTCCCGTCCTTTGTGCGCAAAGGCAGTCGCGTGGATGTGCAGGTCTCGTCCATTGGCGATGCCAAGAGCCTGGAAGGGGGGACCCTGCTCTTGACTCCTCTGGCAGGGCCGGATGGAAGGACCTACGCTGTGGCGCAGGGTCCCATTTCCGTGGGGGGATTCTCTGTCTCCGGGGGGAGTGGGAGCAGTGTACAGAAGAATCATCCCACTGTGGGCCTTGTGAGCGGTGGCGCCCTTGTGGAACAGGAAGTATCCGTGGCCTACGACCATCTGGAGCAGCTCGATCTGGTCTTGAGCAATCCGGATTTTTCCACTGCCCAGAAGGTGGCGCACCGGGTAAACGAGTCCCTGGGGGGAACGGCTGCACAGGCCGTGGATGCCGGGACTGTCAGGATTCAAATTCCCGACGCCTATCAGCAGAATATGGTGGGCCTCATCAGCAAAGTGGAAAGCCTTGAGGTCCAGCCGGATACGCCGGCCAAAATTGTCGTCAACGAGCGGACGGGGACCATCGTCATGGGAGAAAATGTCCGCATATCCCCCGTGGCGGTAGCCCATGGAAACCTCACGGTGCAGATCACGGAAACCCCGACAGTTTCACAGCCTCTGCCCTTCAGCAACGGAGAGACGGTGGTGACGCCTCAAAGTGATATCGAGGTTCAAGAACAGAAGGGGCATCTGTCTCTCGTCGGCGGGGGAGTTACCCTCGGCCAGGTGGTGAAAGGGTTGAATTCCATCGGGGCCACGCCCCGCGATCTCATCAATATTTTGCAGGCCATCCGGGCGGCAGGGGCCTTGCAGGCAAAGCTTGAGCTCATTTGAGGCGGGCGTTCGGCATGGGCAGGAAAAAGCAGAGCGCTGAGGCGCCATCGAATCCCGGCTGGCTCACGACATTTGCGGACCTGACGACCTTGCTCATGACTTTTTTTGTTTTGCTCATCAGCATGGCCACCATCGACACAGCGCGTCAGCGGAAGGTCCTCGATTCCCTGGTGGGCTCTTTTGGACTCCTGTCCGGTGGGCGCTCCGTCCTCGGGGAGGAGAAAGGATCAGACCCACGCGAATGCATTGCTCCCCTCCGGTCGAGCAAGTCCTTCGACGTCGAGTCGCTTCGGCAGATCACTCTTCAGAGCGGAGTGCAAGCCGAGGTGCAGGTCTTCAAGAAAAACGATAAGATCATTGTGCGCATCCATGAAAGGGTTGGCTTCATGCCGGACTCCTTCGACCTGAACCCGGCCATAAAGAATTACCTCGAACGGCTGGCATCACACCTGAAAACAAGCCTGAAGGAGATTGAAATTCAGGGTCATACGGATGTGCGTGAAATATTGAAGGGCGGGGTTACGGATCGTACGGTCCAGCACTCTTGGTATCTCTCCAGCAAAAGAGCTCAGGTGGTCTACGAGTTTCTGAGTCGACAGGGAATCCCGAGAGATCAGATGCGGGCCAATGGCTTCAGTCATTACGCCCCGGTGGACGGGGGAGAGCTTCAACTGGACCCCGGCGGTCGCAATCAACGGGTGGATTTGGTCATCGGTCCCAATGAGAGCATCCCCGAGACGCTCCTGGGGATACGTCCACCGGTTGCAAGCGGTTTCAATTACAAGAATTTCTTTTTTCAATTCTTCCCGAATCAAACGAGCGATTCGAAAGGAGGCCTTTGAGACACCTTCGGCAGGAAGGCGCCCTGAGGGTCAAGCAGCGAGGTTCCTGGATCAAAAGGAAAAGCAGGGAGGAGGGCAGGGAGAGTGGAGGTCCAAGCCAAACCGTTTGGATGGTGACTTTTTCGGACTTGTGCACCTTGCTCCTCACCTTCTTTGTTCTACTTCTGTCCATGTCGTCCCTCAATCAAAGGGCCCTCAGGATAGCCTTCAACAATTTCACGATGTCCAGCGGAACCCTGTACTTCAACCGCCATGAAAGGGTTCATCTCATGGAGGATGTGGCGATCAGGGAGCTGTGCGAGGGATTGGCGAGCGTTTATGCCCTGGACATTCGAGACTTGGATGAAGCGAGAATGGATGGGGTCGAGTCAGACAGGGAGTACAACCTTTTGGTCTCTTCCGGGAATACCCTCTGGGTGCACAAAAGCAGGCTGGCTGATAAGTTTTCATTCATATTTGGAGAAAAGCTGCTTTTCAAAAGCGGAAGAGCGACGTTGAATCCGCAGGTTTTTCCCATCCTGAAGATGCTGGGGGATTTTATCGCAAGCTCAGGGTACTACGCCACCGTCGAGGGACATACAGACGATATCCCCATTCATAACGAGCACTTTTCATCCAATGAAGATCTCTCTTTGGCGCGGGCTCAGGCAGTGCTCCAGTTTTTGGTGGAGCAGGGTACAGCAGATCCCAGGCGGTTGGCCATGGGCGGCTATGGGAGCTCTCATCCCCTGGCGGAAAACAGCACGCCGGCAGGTCGAGAAATGAATCGCAGAGTGGAAATCATATTTCAACGGTCGAGATGATTCCGGTTTATGAGTTCAGGGAGGGAAAAATGTTGAAAATTGGCACGGCGGTTCCTCATGCGGATCCCACCACGGATCTTACGATTCAGAAAAAACGATTGAAAGAATGCTGTCAAAATTTTGAAGCCATCATGATGAGCAATCTTCTGAAAGAGATGCGTCAAAATCCTCTGAGCTGCGAATCCACCGACCAGGGACGGGAAATCTATCAGGGGATGATGGATGAATCCGTCGCCGGAACGCTCAGTCTGAAGGGTGACATGGGAATGGGAGAATCGCTCTATCGACAGCTCGCTCCCCTGATGGAATCGAAAGTCAAATAAATGGAGCCCATCGACATGGAGTCCTCTGCCCCCGGCTTCCAGGACAATGCTGCAGAAACCAAAAAACTTCTGGAGTCATGCGAGGCAACTGCCGATGCCTTGATTAGGGTATTGCAGGAAGAATCCTGCGTTCTGAAGTCATTTCAAAGCGATGCCCTTCTGGGGATTCTTCCGGAGAAAGTGATCCTCATACGATCTCTTTCGGAAACGATGGAGAAAATCCAGGGGGTGCGTCAGGGGGATGACGGTTGGAACATCGGGGAAAGACAGAGCATTCTCAGACAGAAGCTCGCAGAGATTCAACGCTTGAACGATGTCAACCGGGGGTTCATTGAGGGGTCCCTGGGATACTGGCAGGAATTTTTGGGGGTCCTGAGTGGTGGGACGATTTACTCACAACATCAGGGCAGCACGGTAGACAGAATGCAGTTCAAGGGGCTCAAGTTGAGCAGGGAGATATAGCCATGGCGAGTCTCAGTGTTATCCTGGAAACCTCGAAAAACACTCTCTTGAATACTCAGGTGTCCCTGCAGACTGCGTCTCACAATATTGCCAACGCCGACAACAAGGCGTATTCCCGTCAAAAAGTGGTGGTGCAATCGAATCTGGCCTTGCCCATCCGGGCAGGGTGGGTGGGCACAGGGGCCAGCGTCTCCAAGATTCTTCAGCAGCGGGATCAATTCATCGAAGGACGTCTCCTGAGCAGCATTTCCGAGAAAGCTCATTGGGAAGACTTCGCTTCCAAGCTCGATTCCATAAACGTTCAGATGCTGGATGATGGCGAGTCCGGGCTATCGGAGTCCCTCGGCTCTTTTTGGGATTCATGGGATGTTCTGCTGCAGGACCCAACGAGCCTTGCGGCCAAAGAAGGAGTGGTTCAAGCCTCACAGAGCGTCGCCGAGAGGCTCCGGGACAATTACAGTCATCTCGAAGCCTGGGGCGAAAGCATCGAACAGGAGCTCGACAGGAGTATCAACGACCATGGGGATGTGAAAAGCGACGTCAACCGGATTCTCGATGCCGTCGCCTCCCTGAATGAAGGGATTCGTCTTTCGGAGCGGGTGGGGGGGGCCAGTGCCAACGACCTCAGGGATCAGCGCTATCAGGCTGTGCAGGAACTGGCGGAACACATTCCCATCCGCTACAGCGAGGAAAAGGATGGCTCATGGACGGTTGCTCTGGATTATAAAGAGTCCGGCGTCAATCCAGTGGTGCTCGTCTCTCACAACCGTGCCGGTGAACTGGCCTATGATCCTGAGGGTGCAGGCGATCCGTCCTCTGCCATGAAGATAGAATATCGCTCCTTCGATTATGATTCCCTCGCTTCCACCGGAGTATCCATCAAGCTGGACGCAGGGGATGTCGCCGGTGGAAGCCTGAGCGGCCTGACGGCGGCCCGCCGGGTGGTGGAAGAGTCTCTGGGAGAGTTGAATCGCTTCGGGGGACAATTTGCTCAGGCCGTGAATGGCCATATGGCCATTTTTAGCATCCAGGATCCCGCGAACGCAGCAAAAGATTTTGCGTTGGATCCGACCTTTTCCGTTGCTGCACTGAAGACGGACACCAAGGTAGACCCCGAGGCCATTTCAAAACTTTCGGCTACCTGTCTTGCCATATCCAAGCTGCAGGAGGAAAGCATTGCCGGCCTGGATGGGGCGAGGTTTGGAGAATTTCTGGGCAACTCTCAGCACAAGGTGGGGAGCCGACAGAACCAGGCCCAATCCAAGGCGGAGTTTTTCGAAAGCCTGGTCAGTGAACTGGAGACCCAACAACAGTCCGTCTCAGGGGTCTCGCTGGATGAAGAAATGGTGGAAGTGCTGAAAAACCAGCAGGTCTATCAGGCGGCGGCGAAAATCATTCAGCAGACATCCGCTCTTCTTCAGGGGGTGATTGAGATGGTTTAAGGGATGGGCAAAGATCAAGGGCCTGGATTGCCGAATCCCAGCCGTCCAGGCCGTTGCTCCTCGCGATGGAACATTATTGCGAATGGGTCGGAGTATGATGCTTTCCTTAAAATGTTAAAGGGGTATGCCATGAGAGTCAGTTTCGCATCCACCTATACCCGAACAACGGCGGGGCTGAATCGATTGAATGTGGATATCGAGCGACTGTCTTCCAGTGCTTCCTCGGGCAAGAGGCTGCTCAGGCCTGCTGACGATCCCATGGGGTGGGCGAAGAGCATGGACCTGAAGCAGGGGATTCGGGAGCTCGGCAGTTTCTCGAAAAATATCGAATTCGCTCTCCATTTTGGACAGGCTACCGAAGATGCTCTGAGCCGGCTCTCGGACCTGTTTGTCAGGGCCAAGGAAATTGCTGTCGGGTCCGTCAATGGGAGTGTGAATCCTGAGGATACAGCCTACGTGAAGGAGATGGACCAGATTTTCGATGAGGCTGTCAGCGCTGCCAATGAGAAGTATCAGGGGCGTTATCTATTCGCGGTGGATAGCGGGACAGCCCCCTTCGACGCTCAGGATGCCAATGCAGGCCATGCGGACTTCCCGCTTGCCGACGGGAGTGAACTGGATGGGGCTCTGACGGTCCGCGTGGGAAAATCCACCGACCAGACCGTCAACGTGAATGGGAGGGAGACCTTCCTCCTGGATGCAGGCGGTGAGGAAAAAAACAGCCTGCAGCATCTGGTGAGTCTCAGGAAGGCCATAGAGGCGCACGATACGCAAGCCATCGAAAAAGAAATGGGGTATATCGACATTGCCCTGGAGAACTTTTCAAAGCAAACCTCACAGGTTGGAATACGCATGTCGGGGTTGGAACGTCGGCAGAGCGCTCTGGACGCAATGGAAATCGAACAGACCAGTCTGCTTTCAGAAGTGGAGGATGCGGATCTGGTGGAAATCGTCACGCAGCTTCAACAGAAGCAAACCTCGTTTGAGGCTGCCCTGCGTGTAACAGCCATGATGGACGGGATAAACCTGGCACATTTCTTGTAATCAAAATATCCGAGTTGAATGCTCGGAAGCTTCTTCCAGCCGCTTCAACAGCGTGGTTCAAAGCGTGCGGGAACCACTCACTGCTCTTCGTTGAGAGCATCCTTACACCAACCTTGACCTCCTTAAACCTCCTGACAGCGGGGGAGACCGTGCGCTCCCCTCTTCCCCTCCATCGGCAGTCCATGTCGGGGAAGCAGCGGCCTGAAGCAATGGAAAAGGGAACACGGGCATCTTCCTCCACCGACTGTTCCCGAATTTCAGGGTGGGAGATCAAATCAAAGGTAGGATGAAGTGGGGAAGGGGGGAAAAGTGTCAAACTGTTTGTTCATGAGTCAGCATCTCCAAAAGTTTCGCCGGCGCGTCAACCGGATCCATGCAGGTAACCCGTCGTGCCATGAGAGACATAAAACTGACAGGGATCAAAACACCTCCGACAACATCTTGTCGGCGATCTCTTCTGGATCGATGCTGTACTGGTCGTTATGGATAAGATTTCGGAAATGCTCTACAAGTTCGGTGCGAATTTCGTCTCGCTCCATGGAGATTTTGGTCAATTCGGTCACTTCCTTGTATTTGCCGGAGAGCTCCACCCGGTCCAGTGTCGCTGGCTTGGTCTCAGGGTCATTCTGCTCGGTTCTCAGCCGATGAGACTTTTCCTGGGGCTGCTGCACCGGTTGACTGGCATAGATATTGATCTTCTTTATGTCCATTTCGTAAAACCTCTTTACAGTCTTTTTCTTAATAGTAGCACGGATGGAGCCCCATGCACTGCAGGGAAGCCGCTGCATCATTGCAAGGTAAACTCTTTTCTCGCCTGTCACCCCTTTATGCTTCATGAGGGCTCGCAGCTGCCTCTTTCTACCTGTCCACACAGGCTTCATTCGTGAAATGAAAATCTTTATTTTAACTAAATTACCCATTTTTTAATGGTATCTCAATCCAAAGATGTTGGAAGTCGATGCGATGAGTATCGCAGCGAAAGTCAGCACCTGGTCCAGCAGGGTTTGAATTCTCCCTTTGGAGTAGGATTAAGTGGGATGTGCCGTGACGCTCACATCCCCCTGCCGTCCTTAATGTTGTTGACTTTACCCACTTTCGTTATTCCGACGAAAGCTGGAATCCAGGAAAATAGAGACGTTATGGACCCCGGTTTCCACCGGGGTGACGTTAAGTCAACAACATTGCCTTCTGCCCCGAGGGGGGAATCGCCCTGTCCGATAGGATGCAAACTTTCCCTAACCTGTGC
>DAIQOB010000005.1:0-21063 GCA_036788075.1 Syntrophobacteraceae bacterium | reverse complement strand
CATGGTCGGGACGAGAGGATTTGAACCTCCGCCCTCTTGCACCCCAAGCAAGCGCGCTAACCAGTCTGCGCCACGTCCCGACGATGTGGAAGCATAACTAGCACTGATCCGAAAAACTGTCAAGCCGCATTCTTGCAGCAAACTGCAAAGTCTCGGCTCTTCGTTCATTTCTTCTTGTGGAGGGCTTCAACGGGGGGGTGCTTGTCCTCCGAATCGGCGGGTGGGGAAGCGCCGTTCTTTTCGCGAATGCCGAGGCTCCTCATCTTGCGGTAAAGATGGCTGCGCTCGATGCCTATTTGGGCCGCAGTAGCGGAGATGTTCCAGGCGCATTCTTCCAATTTAGACAGAAGGTAATCCCGTTCAAAGGCGAATCGAGCCTCTTTCAGGGTTGCATACTGAAAATGGCTGTGCTTCCAGGGATGTTCGGAAAGTTGCAGCAGAAAATCCTGCGGCAGATCTTCCGGCCGGATGACCTGTCCCGGCGTCATGATGATCAGGCGTTCAATAAAATTGCGCAGCTCCCGGACGTTTCCCGGCCATGAATACTGCTGGAGGAGGGTGATGACCTCGGGCGCGATCTCCTTGCGCCCCAGCGTGCTCTCGTTGGCCATTTCATCGATGAAGTCCTCCACAAGGAGAGAAATGTCTTCCAGTCGTTCACGCAAGGGAGGGGCGTGGATGGGAATGACGTTCAGGCGGTAGTAGAGGTCCTGGCGGAACCGGCCGGCTTCGATCTCCTGCCGCAGGTCCTTGTTCGTGGCGGCCACCAAGCGAACGTCCACCTTGATGGAGCGCGTTCCTCCCACACGCTCGAATACCTGCTCCTGAATGATTCGAAGGATTTTTGCCTGGGTGCGGAGGCTCATGTCCCCGATTTCGTCCAGAAACAATGTGCCCCCGTTGGCTGTGTCAAATTTACCACGACGCCTCTCATGGGCTCCCGTGAAGGCCCCTTTCTCGTGGCCGAAAAGCTCGCTCTCGATGAGGTCTTCGGGGATGGCCGCGCAATTGACTTCGATCATGGACCGCTGGCCGCGCAGGCTAAGAAAGTGAATCATGCGGGCGACCAGTTCTTTGCCCGTTCCATTCTCCCCCGTGATGAGGACCGTGGCATTGGTGGGTGCCGCCTTCTGAATTTCTGCCCGGAGGCGCTCCATGGCCGGACTCCTGCCCGTGATGCGGGTGCGGTGGTTGGCCTTCTGTCTCCAGAGGCGATTTTCCTCTTCCAGGCGTTGAAATTCGAGAGCATTTTGAATGGAAACCAGCATCCGTTCCAGGGAAAGGGGCTTTTCCACAAAATCGAAGGCCCCCATGCGGGTGGCTTTTACGGCCGTTTCGATGTTGGCATGGCCGGAAATAATGATCACGGGCAGCTGGGGATACGAGCTCTTGATCTCCTTCAGTACAGCCAGCCCATCCATTCCGGGCATCCAGATGTCGAGGAGCACGAGGTCCGGGGAGTCTTTGCGCACATCCTCCAGGGATTCCTCCCCCGATGCGGCGACGCTCACCCTGTACCCTTCATCTTCGAGAACCCCGCTGAGGGACTGAAGGATACTGACTTCATCGTCAACGATCAAAATCTTGGGCTTCATGAACTTCGGCTCCACATTTCCGACACAAAGAGTTCTCTCAACCGGGCAGCTCGATGATGATGACGGTCCCCCGGGGCACGTTGTCGCAGACTCTGACAAATCCATTATGATCCGCAATGATGCTCGCGACAATGGCCAGTCCCAGCCCGGTTCCCTTTTCTTTGGTGGAATAATACGGTTCGAACATGCGAAGTTTATCTTCGTGGGAGATGCCGTGTCCTGTATCCGCACATTCAATGCGCACGATTTTCAGGTCGGGGTCGTAGAAAAGTCTCAGAGTGATGGAGCCTTCCCGGTGATCGAGAGCATGGATGGCGTTCTCGAGGAGATTGATCATGACCTGCTTGAACTGATCTCGGTCCAGTTGGACGATGGGAATATCATCCTGTCGTTCCAAAAAGAAGGCGACGCTGGGGGTCGTATGCTTGTAGAGGGCCAAGCCTTCTTCAACGATGGATACCGGATTGCATGGCGCGAGCTGCACGCGTGGGAGTCTTGCGAACTTGGAAAATTCATCCACCAGGTGCTTCAAGCGATCGACCTGCTCAATGATGGTGCCCGTGCATTCATCGAAGACCGGATTCCCGTCGTCCCGGATCTGGGACAGATAACGCCTCCTGAGGCGCTGGGCGCACAGGCGAATGGGAGTGAGAGGATTCTTGATTTCATGAGCAATGCGGCGTGCCACTTCCCTCCATGCCGCCATGCGCTGGGCTTTTTCGAGATCCGTCAAGTCATCCAGGACGACCACCACCCCGACATACCGGTCTTCCTCATCCCTCAAAATGGATGCCTTCAGTAAAAAGACTCTGGGGCGGTTTCCCATCATGACCTGGATCTGCTGCTGGAAATAATTCTGCCGGGTTTTCAGGTACTGATCGAGAAAAGACTGGAGGATCTCGAAATGGGGCGGCTGGAGGAACTCCGAATAAAACCGTCCGAGTGTTTCCGACGCACGCAGTCCGAACACTGCCTCGGCCGATTTGTTCATGGTCATGATCTTACCCGTCTCATCCACACTCACCACACCGGCCGCAATGTCCCGCAGGACGATTTCCATGTAGCGACGGCGCTCTTCCAGTTCGCAGTTGCTCTGCTGCAAGGCCTTGTACGCCCTGGCCAGCTGTTCCCGGCTGGCCCGCAGGTCCCCCACCATGGCATTGAACGAAGTCATCAACATGCCGATCTCATCCTCCCGTTCCGATGCGAGCTCGACATTGTTGAACTCACCGTCTGCAACGCGCTGCGTGGCGGAGACGAGGGCCTGGATGGGGGTGGTGATGTTTTTGGCCAGTGTGAAGCCAAACCAGATGGCGGCAAAAATGACCAGGAGGGTGATGCTGGAAAAGGTGATGAAATGGGTTTTTTTCAAAGGGCTGTGAAGCATCTTCAGTTGAAGATAGTCTTCGTAACCCGCCGTGATGGCATTGAGCTCCTGGGTGATGCCGGGAGGCAGGATACGGACGAGCAGGAGGATGGCCTCGGAGCTTTCACCGGACCGGGACGAGAATGGGAAAGCAACGCGGGAGACCAGCGCCTCCTGGTTATGCACCAGGTTGATGTGCTGGACCTCCGGGGAGATTCCCATCTCCCTGGAATCAAAATGCTCCAACAGTGCTGAGGGGGGCGTCGACAGGGTCGGGCTGAAGCATAGCTTCAAGATTCGGCCCTGGGAGTCTGTTAAAAGTATGCCGTCCAGGTGATGCTGAACGAGCAGTGATGGAGGCAGTTCGTGGTCCTGGAGTGTCGAGGCCCCATGACCGTTCTGAAGTCTTTGGAGCTCATCCTTCAGGAGCTGACAGTCCACCACAAGGTCGTGCTTCTCCTGCTGGAGGTAATCCTTGGCCAGGGCCACCGATTGCTCCAGGGATTGCTCCACGCGGTGGCTGAACCAGTAGTCCAGGCTGGAGAAGATGAATTGAGTGGCGAGCCAGAAGAGGGGCAGGGTGGGGATCAGTGTGAGCCCGACAAAGGCGATGACAAGACGCGTCCGCAGTTTGTGCCCCAGGATATTGCGCTTCCGCTCGAGAAGGAGCTTGACGATGTTTCGAAGCACCAGATAGGTCAGGAGCAGCAGGAGAATGACATTGAGGTTGATGAGTGCGAAGAGGAAGATGTTGCCGAAAAGAGGAAGCTCGGATTGGAGCTGAAAGAACCAGCCTTCCAGGAAACCGAAGAACAAGACGAGAATCAGTACGAGGATTACCCAGAATCGTTCTTGCCGGCGGCGGTTGATTTTGGGATGCGGAATTGGAAACTTCATGGGCATGGCTTACGGGGAAAAAGTGACTTTTTGCCAGTCGGTTTCAAAATCCCATAAAGAGACGAAGAAAAAAATATAGCGAAAGAAGAGAGGAAGGTTGACCTTGGAGAGTTCGGCTTTCATGCGGATCTGATAGGTTGCCCCCTTTTGCATCCGCCATAAAGGGAGCAGTGGGAGCTCATGGATGACGCTCATCCATTCTTTGGCCTCTTCGATGTCCTTGGTGGTTCGCGGATGATCGGGGTGCTCCAGAAGCTCCACACGGTATTCATTCTTCAGGCGATCGTACTTGATGGTGTGCTCCAGAACAATATCCAGGAACTTTTCCCTCAAATAAGGGAGCCCGGTTTTCTCCAGGACCACGTGGATACGGAAAGTGGTGGGGACACCATTTTCTATGGCTTCTTCCATCTTGGGAGTGAAGCAGTTGACAATTCTGAAGCTCAGCTCGACATTCTTTCCTTCCGTAAGGACAGTCACCTCCGAAATCTCAGCCTTCGTACCGGCCAGGGCCGGAGCGGTCCATGGCTCGATAAAGAGCGCACACAGGCTCCACAAAAGGAATGGAAACAATTTTTTTATCATGATTTGATTAAATTATCGTGTGAAGTTGGCATCAATGTGGGAGGATTCTAGCCAAAGGAAGCTCGGAAAACAAGGGAATTTTGCGACTTACGAGCAGGAGGGCCTCACGGAAACTGCCAGGGTACCCACTGGGATGGCACTGCGGAAGAAACCATGGGGAGTTTTGGTGACGAGGGCGGCATGGCCGCGTGGAGGACTGATGCAACGTTGTGTCGGTGGAAAATGGAACTGCCGGACCGCTCCCCAGCGAGGGAGGGCGGCCCGGCAGACGCAGGTGCTTCAGCTCATCGTACCTCTGCGTTAGAGAGGCTTGACGACGTGCTGCAAAGAATCCATGAAACCAGGAAGGCTGGCCGGCGGAAAATAGGTGGGGGGAGCCGCAGCCGGAGCCTGGACCGCGTAATACCCGGGCTTCGTCATGAGCTGCTTCAGGAACCGGTTGTGCAAAGCATGCCCGGCCTTGTGCACCTCAAAATTACCCTGCAGGCGCATGCCCGTCAGGGCTAGATCCCCAATGAAATCCAAAATTTTATGTCGAACACACTCGTTGGAATAACGGAATCCCTCTCGATTCAAAACCGTGTAGTCATCGAAGACCACGGCGTTGTCCAGGGATCCTCCCTGTGCCAGCCCCATGCTCTGGAGCTTTTCCACATCCTTCAGGAATCCAAACGTTCTTGCCTTGGCGATCTCCCTATGGAAGGCATGGCTGTCGAAGCTCCAGGTGTACTCCTGCCGCCCCACCAGGCGGTGTGGAAAATCGATGGTGTAACGCACCTGGAAACGCTCGGATGGAGTTGCTTTGATGAAAGCATCCCCTTCGCTGACAAAAAATGGCTTTTCAATGCGGAGGTACTGTGGCGGCAACGCCTGCTCCTGTCTGCCCGCTTCCTGAATCAAAGCGATATAATGAGCGGCGCTCCCGTCGAAAATGGGAACTTCAGGACCATTGAGCTCCACGAGGACATTGTCTATCCCGCTTCCAAGCAACGCCGCCATGAGATGCTCAACGGTGGCGATGGTCACCCCGTTGAATCCGATGCGGGTCGCCAAAACGGTATCCACTACATGGTGAAAATGCGCGATGATGGTGGGGGAGCCGGTTAAGTCCACTCTTCGAAACCTGACACCATAATTTACCGGCGCCGGTTTCAGTCTCATGGAGACTTTTGCCCCAGAGTGTAAACCAATCCCCTTGCACCACACCTCGCCGCTAACAGTGTGCTGCCTGCAAAATTTATAATTCACGCCCCTTTTCCTCCTCGGTCAGGCATGTCAAGCATCGATTGTGCCATCGGCTGCCTTTCTAGAAATCCTTTTTCTTTTTTTTGGAAGCAACCGTTTTTCATACCTCTTTTATAGACGTTTCGTCGTGTGGTCAAGTAAAGTTCCTCGGTGTGCGGCCATGATTGTTGTCGAAAAGATACATTTTATCTCCAAATGTGGCTTTTTTGCCACACTCTGAACTGAAGCGTCGGTGATGGATGGAGCAACGCTTTTTTGCCTCGGAGCGCTTCCCAAATCCAACTCCGTTATAAGGAAAAAAATTTCTGGGGCAAGTCCCTTTTGCAATGAAAATGGAGGGTGTAGATCAAAAAGTCCTGCAGCCGGCTTTCCTGGCCATTCCACGGGAGCATTGCGGATGGGTTGTGAGAAATGGGGCGGTGGGGGAACCGGAAGAGGTGCAAAATGCGGAAGAGTTGCATTTTGTGTGGTGGGGGGAGGCCTGTTCCATCAACAGGGCTGGAGTAGATTGTTCCATGGTATCACGCGAAGATTGATCTTGAGGTCTCGATGTGAAAATATAGAATCGATCGTCGATTGCAGGAAGATTCCTTTGGATGGGTCTCATTGGACGAACATTTCAGAAACTGCGGGAGTCATTGCCCATGAAACTGGATCAATTCCCACCGGAGATGCAGCCCTATGTGGTTCCTGCTCCCGGCGGCACGTACATCTATGAATGTTTTGAATGCGGGCGGGAATTCGGGATAGAAGAACTGCTCTATACCTGCCCGCACTGCGGCAGTGTTCTCATGATCAAGGACAAGGACTGGGAGCGCCTCAAAGGAATTCCCGGGCCCCTCTGGCGGAAAATTTTCGATTATCGCAGCATGCTGACGGTCTCGGCGCTGCGCGGAATTTACCGCTTTCACGAACTGATCGGCTCCATCATGCCCCTGGAATCCATTGTCTACCTGGGGGAAGGGCATACTCCCGTGGTGGCTGCCAATGAACGCTTGAGCCAATGGGTTGGAATCCCCTTCCATTTCAAAAATGACGGCCAGAATCCCAGTGCGTCCTTTAAAGACAGGGGGATGGCCAGCGCGTTCAGCTATCTGAACGATTTGATTCGCAACCGAGGGATATCGAACGTACTGGCCATCTGTGCCTCCACTGGCGACACTTCGGCCGCGGCTGCCCTCTATGCCTCCTACCTCGTGGAGGGTGTGAAGTCTGCGGTGCTCCTGCCTCAGGGGAAAGTCACCCCACAGCAGTTGGGGCAGCCCCTGGGGAGCGGTGCAAAAGTCATTGAAATCCCGGGTGTTTTCGATGACTGCATGAAAATTGTCGAGTACCTCTCCGAGCACTTCGCCGTGGCCCTCATGAATTCCAAGAATGCGTGGCGTATTCTGGGGCAGGAATCGTACAGCTATGAAATCGCTCAAGCCTTCGAGTACGAGGTGGGGAACCTGGTCATCGTGGTCCCCATCGGCAATGCGGGAAATATTACAGCGATTTTACAGGGATTTTTGAAGCTTTTCGATCTGGGGATCATCCCTGCGCTGCCTTCGATCCTTGGAGTTCAGTCGGAGCATGCAAACCCGGTTTATCTGTACTACCTGGAAAAACGGCCTGATAAGCGTCGATTTGAACCCGTGACGGTGCGTCCCAGTGTGGCTCAGGCGGCCATGATCGGCAATCCCGTCTCCATGCCCCGTGTCATGCGGCTGGTGGAACAATACCGGCGGCTGGCCGGGGATGAAGCGGTCCAGGTGGTGGAGGTGAAGGAGCAGGAAATCATGGATGCCATGCTCATGGCCAATCGCAATGGGCATATCTCGTGCACTCAGGGAGGAGAATGCCTGGCGGCTATTCGGAAGGCCGTGGAAGAGAAGAAAATCTCCAGGGACCGCACGGCCGTTTTGGATGCTACGGCCCACGCTCTGAAGTTCGCCATGTTTCAGGACAAATATTTTACTAACAGCTTCGAGCCCGAATTTGAGGTGATTCCTCGCGACGACCTCCGGAATGCGCCCCTTCTGGTGGCTCCTCCCGCCGGTATGCCCAGTCCTCAGGGGGGGAAATCCCTGACGTCCGATGAATTGAGAGCGTTTGTGGAATATACGGCCGGATCTGTGGCGGATCTGCTTGGGTTGAAAGGCCGTTGATGTCGGAGGGCGTGAAGTGAGAAAAGACCCGGAGAATGCATCGGTGTCTATGGAAAGGATGGTTTGGGAAATGAGCAGTGTATTGCCCTATAAGGGAGTGATGCCGACGGTGGGGGAGGGGGTGTTCATCGCTCCCGGCGCCTGGGTTATCGGCGATGTGGTGATAGGGGACCGCAGCAGCATCTGGTTCAACACCGTCGTGCGGGGAGATGTCCATTTTATCCGCATCGGCTCTGAAACCAACATACAGGACAATTGCACCCTCCATGTCACCAAAAAGAAATTTCCTCTGGAAGTGGGGAGTCGTGTCACCGTCGGTCATGGAGTCATTCTCCACGGCTGCGTGGTGGAGGATGACTGCCTCATCGGGATGGGCTCCATCGTTTTAGACGGGTGCAAAATCGGCAGGGGATGTATCGTGGGGGCCGGCTCGGTGCTGCCACCGGGCTTTGTGGCCCCCCCGGGATGCATCGTCATGGGGGCGCCGGCCCAGGTGAAAAAGGAAGCTTCCGATGTTCATCGCGAGATCCAGGAGGGTGGCGTGCTGGACTATCGGGAATTGGCCGAAGAATACCTGCATCCCCAGGCCCCCAGCGATCGTGTGAAGGTCAAGGGGTTCCTGGGTTAGCTTCAGGCTTTTCGCCATTCAGTGCTGGGGGTGATGTGAAGAGGAGTTTCTTCCGACACGGGAAGCGTCGCCTCCAGCACTCCTCTTTTCACCAGTTCATCCGCGCCGTTGAAAAGCTCTTCCTCGGAGCCGTTCCAGCGCAGTCGGGCGGTTTTTAGATTGAGGGCCACACCCTGATCCGAAAGTGCACTGAGGAGAATGTAGAGTGATGTTGCCTCAACACTGGCTTCCAAATCAAAAATAGCTCGATCCATGTTTTCAGCTTTCCCGTGATGCCGATAGAGGTGGAATGTCTCCCTGAGCTGCGGCGCTCCCCGTTGGAATGCAGCAGATCAGCAAGGAGGTGATGAGCATTTTCTGCCGACATCGGCGTGCCGAGCAGCGAAATCCGACCTGTAGCTTCGTAGACGGTGCTAACCTGCCACAGACATTTGCATTCAGCCTATCAGAGACCCAAGGAGGTGTCAATCCGGTGATCCCGGTCCGGCGCTGTTCTCCTTTATAATTAGGACAACCCCGGGGCGAAAATTGAGCGTACCGCCTGCGGTGCCCCTCAGCAATGGACTTTGCACATATAAGCACGCGGATCAGCCGGGGAGGAAAGAGGTTTTTCTGTCAAAGAATTGCTGAGGTTATCCTTGACAAGCTTCGAAGAACTTGATAACGAAGTCCATCGAGAAAAAAATCACTCAATCGACTTCGGGAAAAAATTGGCGCTTGCGGGAGCTCTCTCTCTTGATCGAGCGTGTGATGCCATCGGCAGCGGGAGCATGGAAAAGCCCTGGATTGCGAGGGTGTGTCAGTGCGGGATGGGGGAAGTGTGTAAGGTTAAACGCAGGACAGATATGGAGAGAGAAGATCAGCCATGAGTGAATATGTACCGGTACTGATCATGCTGGTTTTGGCGGCCGCGACGGCGGTGGGTATGCTGGTGGCGACGAGTAAGATCGGTCCGCGGAAGGTGTTTGCGGACAAGATGGAGCCGTTTGAATGCGGGGAGAGCCCGATCGTTTCGCCGAAGCTGCGGTTTTCGGTGAAGTTTTATTTGGTGGCTCTATTTTTTGTCGTGTTTGACATGGAAGCGGTGTTTGTCTACCCGTGGGCGGTGCTATTCAGGGATCTCGGGATGTTTGGATTTGTGGAGATGATGATCTTCCTGGCGATTCTGGCCGTGGGTCTCTTGTACGTCTGGAGAAGGGGGGCTTTGGAATGGGATTAGAGGGTGAGAAGCTCGGAGTCTCCGGAAGGGTGGGCTCTGCGGAGGAAGGGGAGCGGCTGCTCGAGGGGAGTGTCGTTTTGACGAAGCTCGAGGAGCTGGTGAACTGGTCGAGGAAGTACTCCTTTTTTCAGTACCCGTTCGTGACGGCGTGCTGCGGGATGGAGTTCATGTCCGTGGCGGGCCCCAAGTACGACCTGGACCGGTTCGGTGCGGCGCTGCCGCGTTTTTCTCCGAGGCAGGCGGACCTTCTCATGGTGGTGGGGACGATCAGCCACAAGCAGGCGCCGATCCTGGTGAAGGTGTACAACCAGATGGCGGAGCCCAAGTGGGTGTTCGCCTTCGGGGTGTGCGCGGTATCGGGTGGCTTTTACGACAACTACGCGACGGTGCAGGGGATCGACACCCTGATCCCGGTGGACGTTTACGTTCCGGGCTGTCCGCCGCGGCCGGAGATGGTGCTGGACGGACTCATGAAGCTCCAGGCGAAGGTGGCGAAGGAGAAGTGGTCGGATTGGCCGAGGGGGGCGTCGCCGGTGACCCGGTGTTGAGGCCCGTTTGAGTTAACTCCCTGAGAAATGTTTGAAGCATATGGATGGCAGCGTAACACTGAAGAAACTGGCTGGACGGTTTGCGGGCTCGATCCTGGAGACGCACTCTTACAGAGGGGATGACACCGCGCTGGTGAAAAAGGAGGAGATCGTCGCCGTGTGCACGTACCTTCGGGACGACGAGGAGCTTCTCTACAACTTCATGATGGATCTGACGGCGGTGGACTACCTGGGTCGGGAGCCGAGGTTCGAGGTGGTGTACCATCTCTATTCGCTTCCGTTCAATCGTCGGGTGAGGATCAAGGCGGGCGTGTCCGAGTCGGAGTGCAGGATCGATTCGGTGGTGCCCGTGTGGATCGGAGCGGACTGGTTCGAGCGGGAGGCGTACGACATGTACGGGATCACCTTCACGGGGCATCCCGAGCTGCGTCGGATCCTGCTGTACGAAGGATTTGAAGGGCATCCCCTGCGGAAGGATTACCCCCTCAAGAAGCGGCAGCCCCTGATCGGGCCCATCAACTAACCACCCCCCAAGCGAGTTGTGGCTGAAGTCATGCCTGAGATGGAAAAAGAACTTCGAACCGAGTACATGGTGATCAACATGGGTCCGTCGCATCCGGTGACCCATGGAACGGTCAAATTCCTGGCGACCCTGGATGGAGAGACGATCGTCGACCTGAAGGTGGACATCGGGTACCTCCACAGGGGGTTTGAGAAGATGTGCGAGAACGGGACCTGGCAGCAGGTGATCCCGTACACGGACCGATTGAACTACGTGTCTCCCCTCATCAACAACGTGGGGTACGCCCTGGCGGTGGAAAAGCTCATCGGGATCGAGGCGCCCGAGCGGTGCCAGTACATCCGGGTGATCGCAAGCGAGCTGGCGCGCATCTCGGACCACCTGACGAACGTGGCGGCGGGGGGTCTCGAGCTGGGGGCGTTCACGGCCTTTCTCTATTTTGTGGAAGCCAGGGAGCTGGTGTGGGACCTCATCGAGATGCTTTGCGGGGCGCGGGTGACGGCCAACTACGTGCGGATCGGCGGGCTCAAGAACGATCTTCCGGAAGGGTTTGCCGAAAAGACGCGGGAGGTGTTCAAGCGGTGCCGCGAGCTGTGGGCGGACGTGGACAAGCTCCTCACGAAGAACCGGATCTTCATCGACCGGGTGAGGGACGTGGGGGCCATGCCGGCCGACGAGGCCATCGCGTGGGGCTTTACGGGTCCTTGTCTGCGCGCGACGGGGGTTCCCTACGATGTGCGCAAGGCCCAGCCCTATCTCGTGTACGACCGGCTGGACTTCGAGGTGCCCGTGGGCGAGACGGGGGACAATTTCGACAAGTACCTCGTGCGCATGGAGGAGATCCTCCAGAGCATGCGGATCGTGGAGCAGGCCCTCGCCGGGATGCCGGGAGGCCCCGTCAACGTGGACCTGCCCGCCTACCGGTGGCAGTCGAAGGAAGACATCGGGACGCGCATCGATTCCCTCATCTTTCACTTCAAGACGGTCATCGAGGGGATCAAGCCGCCTCCGGGCGAGGTGTACCAGGCCGTGGAGGGGGGCAACGGTGAGCTGGGGTTTTACCTGGTGAGCGATGGAAGCGGCAAGCCCTACAAGTGCCGGGTGAGGCCGCCGTGCTTTCCCCTGACATCCGCCATGCCGAGAATGATGAAGGGTCGGCTCCTGGCCGACATCGTCCCGACCTTCGATATGATCAACATGATCGGCGGAGAATGCGACAGATGATGATGCTTGCAGATGTGATCGAGTCCCTGGCAAAAATACTGTTCATCTTCGGGGTGAACGTGGGCTTTTTTTCGCCGATCCTGGGCTGGGTGGAAAGAAAGCAGAGCGCGGTGATGCAGGACCGGATCGGAGCGAACCGGGCCAATATCGGCGGGTTCACCCTCATCGGCCTCTTTCACCCCATCGCCGACGCCGTGAAGGTGCTCACCAAAGAGGACTTCATACCGGCGGGAGCGAACAAGTTCTTCCACACGCTGGCGCCGTTTCTCAGCCTGGTGCCGGCCATCGTGACCTTTTCGGTCATCCCCTTCGGGGGCCGGTACACGCTTTTCGGCCACGAGGTGAACCTGGTGATCGCGGACCTCGACGTGGGGATCCTCTTCGTGTTTGCCTTCGCCTCCCTTGCCACCTACGGGGTGGTGCTGGGGGGATGGGCCTCCAACAACAACTGGTCGCTCTTAGGCGGGCTTCGGGCCTCGGCCCAGATGCTCTCCTACGAAGTGGCCATGGGGCTCAGCATCATCGGGGTCGTCATGGTGTTCGGGAGCCTCAAGCTGACGGAGATCGGGGCCATGCAGGCGGACTTTTTCCGCTGGGGGATTTTCCTTCAGCCCCTCGGGTTCATCTTGTTTCTCACGTGCGCCATCGCCGAGAACAAGCGGGCCCCCTTCGATATGCCCGAAGCCGAGTCGGAGCTGGTGGCGGGGTATTTTACGGAGTACAGCGGGCTCAAGTTCGTCATGTTCTGGATGGGTGAGTTTCTGGAGATCGTGACCATCTCGGGGATCGTGACGACGCTCTTTTTCGGGGCATGGCATCTTCCCTTCGTGAGCGATGCAAAGCTTTTGGAGATTTTCGCCTTTGCGGGGCCAAACGGTGCGTCGCTCCTGGCGATGCTCACCGGTGTTGCGACCTTTTTTGCCAAGGTGATCTTTTTTATCTGGCTGCAGATGACCATTCGCTGGACGCTTCCACGCTTCCGCTATGACCAGGTCATGAGGCTTTGCTGGAAGATGATTCTGCCGCTATCACTCCTCAACATTTTCATAACCGGGCTGGTTTTCCTACTATGAGCACAACGACGGATGTTGGTCAAAGGCAGTATCAGGGGAAGGTGGGCATTCCCGTGGAGAGGCTCAGGCCCAAGCAGGTGAGAAAGAACGAGGCCCTCACGCTGTGGGAGCGGCTCTACGTGTTTGAGGTCCTGCGGGGGCTTGGCATCACCACGAGGCATTTTGTCTCCAACATGATCGGGTTTGTGGCTCCCCCGCGGGGGAGAAAGCGAAGCGTGTTCACGGTGTACTACCCGGAAGAGCGGGTGGAGCTGCCGGCGGCGTACCGGGGGCGCCCGGTGCTGGTCATGCGGGAAGACGGGAAAGAGCGGTGCGTGGCGTGCGGTCTTTGCGAGAAGATCTGCCCGGCGAAGGCCATTTCGATGGTGGGGGGCGAGCGGGAGGACGGGGAGCGGTACCCGGTCTCTTACATCCTCGACATGACCCGGTGCGTGTACTGCGGGTACTGCGAGGAGGTGTGCCCGAAGGAGGCGATCGTCATGAGCTCGGAGTACGAGGGGTTGGCCGAGTATGACCGGAGCCGCATGCTGTACTCGAAGGAAGCCCTGCTTCGGAGCGAGGAGAGTGTGAAGGGTCGCATCGAATACATCAGGAGGATTTACTCCAAATGCAATTATTGATGTTTTACATTCTCGGTTTCGGCGCCGTCGTGTCCGCCCTGCTGCTCGTGACGAACAAAAAGCCGGTGAATGCCGCCATGAGCCTCATCGCGACGATGTTTTGCCTGGCGGGGCTGTACGTGCTTCTCGACGCGCACCTGGTGGCGGTGCTGCAGATCCTGGTGTATGCGGGGGCGGTGATGGTGCTGTTTTTGTTTGTCATCATGCTGCTCAACATTCAGGAGAAGGAGGGGCGCCTTGCGGGGAGCACGATAGCGCTCCAGTTCGTATCGATCCTGGGGGTGGGGATGGTGTTTGTCATCGCGGCGAGCCTGGTGAAGGTGAGGGGGTCGCTTCCGGCCGGAGGGGGCCTTTATCCCTTCGGGACGACGAAGGCCGTGGGGTCGATGCTTTTCACCGAGTACCTGCTGCCCTTTGAGATCGCGTCGATGTTGCTCCTCGCGGCGATTGTGGGGGCGGTGATTCTGGCGAAAAGGAGGATAAGCGATGCGAAGCCGTGAGGGCACGCGTCGCGAAGGGTAGCCTATGGTCACATTGAATTCATACCTGACGTTGAGCGCGGTGCTTTTTTCCATCGGCGCGGTGGGAGTGTTCACGCAGCGCAATGCCCTGATCATGTACATGTGCATTGAGCTCATGCTGAACGCGGTCAATCTAACCTTCATTGCGTTTTCACGCTATCTGAACGATCTTGGCGGGCACGTGTTCGTGTTCATGATCATGACGGTGGCGGCGGCAGAGGCGGCCGTCGGGCTGGCCATCATCATGGCGCTCTTCAGGAACAAAGAGACCGTTAACGTGGATGAAATCAATTTAAGTAAAGGTTAAAGACAACGTGGAAACGATTGTATCCATAAAGCCGTTACTTGCCGTGCTGAGCTCTCTGTTGGCAGTGCCCTTGATCCTGAGAACGGGAGACCGGCCGAACCTGCGGGAAGCGTGGTCGATCCTGGCCGGTGTGGTGAAGTTTTCCATCGTCATGTCCATGGTGCCGGCCATCCTGTCGGGACACACCATCGAGTATACCCTGGTGAGCTTCTACGAAGGGGTCGACATCAAGTTTCGGGTGGATGCCCTGGGGATGGTGTTTGCGACAGTCTCCTCGTTCCTTTGGATCGTCACCACGTTCTACTCCATAGGATACATGCGCTCGGCCGCAGAGCACGCCCAGACGCGCTACTTCACCTGCTTTGCCATCAGCCTTTCGGCAACCCTCGGAGTGGCCTTTTCGGCAAACCTCATCACGCTGTTTGTCTTCTACGAGATTTTGAGTCTGGCGACAGTGCCGCTGGTCGGCCACAAGGAGACCGCCGAGGCCCAGGAGGGGGCGCGGAAGTATTTTCTCTACCTCTTGAGCCTGTCGAAGACCTTCCTGCTCTCGGGGATCATCATTGTTTTCATGATCGCCGGGACGACGGACTTTCAAAGCGGCGGGTTACTGAGGAGCCAGCCGGGATCGCCGCTCCTTTTCGGGACCTTCTTCCTGTTCCTGTTCGGCCTTGCCAAGGGCGGCGTCATGCCGTTCCATAACTGGCTCCCCTCGGCCATGGTGGCTCCGACGCCGGTGAGCGCACTCCTGCACGCGGTGGCCGTTGTGAAGGTGGGGGTGTTCTCGATACTCCGGGTGGTGTTTCACATCTACGGGGTGGACCTCATGAGCCGGATGGGACTCGGGATCGCGGCGGCCTACGTGGTTTCGGTCACCATCGTTCTCGGTTCGGTCATCGCCCTTTCCAAGGACAACCTGAAGGCGCGGCTGGCGTACTCGACGGTGAGCCAGCTCTCCTACGTGATCCTGGGTGCGGTGCTCCTGACGCCGAGCAGCATGGTGGGGGGCATCATGCACATCGCCAACCACGCATTCTCCAAGATCACCCTCTTTTTTTGCGCGGGGTCGCTTTACTGCGCGGCCCACAAGACGGAGGTGAGCCAGCTTTCGGGGATCGGCAAGAAGATGCCGTGGACGATGGCGGCCTTTTTCATCGCCTCCCTCAGCATGATCGGGGTGCCGCCGGCGGCGGGGTTCACGAGCAAGTGGTACCTGGCGCTGGGGTCCATGGAGGCCCACGAGATCCCCATCCTGATGGTGCTCCTGGTGAGCACGGTGCTGAACGCGGCCTATTTTCTTCCCATCACGTACAAGGCCTTCTTTGAAAAGGAGGCCCCGGAGGAGGGCCACGGCCACGGGGAGCACCACGAGGAGACGCGGGAGATTCCCATGGTGGTGGTGCCTCTCGTGGTGACGGCGATCATTTCGCTGCTCATAGGTATTTACCCGGATTATTTTTTGAGCCTGGCGCAGGAGGTGATCCGATGATCAGGCGGCTGGTGCTTTACGTGGGGAACCCGGCCAATGCGGCCACCTTGAAAAAGATCGGGTATCTGTCGCTGGTGCTGGTGTTTTTGTCGGATTTTTTCGTGCATCGGGATCATGCCATCTATCTATGGGACAAGATACCGGGCTGGGGTGCATTTTACGGATTTGTTTCCTGTGTCGTGATCATTCTGGTCTCGAAGTTTCTGGGCCACCAGGGGGGGATCATGCGAGACGAGGGCTATTACGATGACTGATTGGATTCACCCGTCCATACTCTTCATTTTCGGAGCTTTCGCCATTCCCTTTCTGCGGGGGAAGGTGCAGCAGGCGTACCTGCTGCTGATTCCGCTCGTGGCGATGTTTGTGGTGGCGTCCATGACGCCGGGGACCTACTGGACGTATACGTTCCTGGGGACCCCCCTCACCTTCGGGGCGGTGGACAAGCTGAGCATCGTGTTTGCGTGGGTGTTCACCATCGCGGCCTTCATCAGCTTTGTCTACGCGCTCCACGTGGACGACCCCGGGCAGCACATGGCGGCCTCCCTCTACATCGGGGGCTCTCTCGGGGTGACCTTCGCGGGGGACTTTTTCACCCTGTTTGTCTTCTGGGAGCTGATGGCCTTCGCCTCGGCCTACCTGGTCTTTGCGAGCCGAAATGACGCGGCCCTCGCCGCCGGCTACCGCTACATCCTGGTGCACATTTTCGGGGGCGTGTGCCTGCTCGGGGGGATCATCCTCCACTACATGGCGACCGATTCCATCGCGGTGCGGGCCGTCGACCACGACGGGAGCCTGGCGTTTTATCTCATGCTCATCGGCGTTATCGTAAACGCCGCAGTGCCTCCCCTCCACGCGTGGCTGACCGACGCCTACCCCGAAGGCACGGTGACGGGCTCGGTCTTCATGTCGGCCTTCACGACCAAGACGGCCGTCTATGTGCTCGTGCGGGTGTTTCCGGGGACAGAGCTCCTGATTTGGATGGGAACGATCATGGCCCTCTACGGGGTGGTCTACGCCGTTCTTGAAAACGACTGCCGACGGCTTCTCGCCTACCACATCATCAGCCAGGTGGGGTACATGGTGGCCGGGGTCGGCATCGGAACGGACATGTCCCTCAACGGGTCGGTCTCCCACGCCTTCGCCCACATCCTCTATAAAGGGCTCCTCTTCATGGGGGCCGGGGCCGTCATCCAGATGACGGGGCTTCGCAAGCTCACCGAGCTCGGGGGCCTCTACCGGACGATGCCCATCACGCTCGTGCTCTACATGGTGGGAGGGTTCGCCATTTCGGCCTTTCCCCTTTTCAGCGGCTTTGTCACCAAGTCCATGGTGGTTTCGGGGGCGGCCCACGCCCACCTGCCCTGGGTGGCCCTGCTGCTCACCATGGCCTCGGCCGGTACCTTCCTCCACACGGGCCTCAAGCTCCCCTACTACATGTTTTTCGGGAAGGATTCGGGGCTCGAGGCCAAGGAGCCGCCCCGCAACATGCTCATCGCCATGGGGCTTGCGGCGTTTCTTTGCGTCGGCATCGGGGTGCTTCCGGGTCCCCTCTACGCCCTCCTTCCTTTCCCCGTGCACTTTGAGCCCTACACGGGGGACCACGTGACGAGCGCCCTCGGGATCTTGCTCTTCACGGGGCTCGGGTTTTTCATGCTCCTTAAAAAGCTCGATCCGGAGCCGACGATCAGCGTCGACACCGACTGGGTGTACCGCAAGGGGAGCCGGGTCTTCATGTGGTTTGTCAACAAGCCCCTTTCGGCGTACGAAGATTACGTGGCCAATATCTACAACACCTGGTTCACGCGGTTCACCCTGTTTTTCTCGGGGTTCCTGGCCCGGGTTTTCGATGTGAAGGGTATCGATGGGATGGTCAATGGGGTCGCTGATTTTTTCATCACCCTTGCCGGGAACCTGCGGGTGACGGCCAACGGCCTGGTGAGAAATTACGCGGCGACGATGCTGATCGGCGGCGTCGTCATGATCGGTTACTATCTATTCGCCTATTTTATGGGACTATGATGAACTCAGCGCATTTTCCGATTCTATCCGTCATTACGTATCTGCCGCTGGTGGGAATCCTGTTGATCGCCTGCATCAACGGAAAGCGCCACGATCTCATCCGGTGGGTGGCGTTCCTCACGGCCGTCGCCGCGTTCCTGGTTTCCCTGCCCCTGTATTTTCGGTTCGATTCCACGACGTGGCACATGCAGTTTGTGGAAAATGTGCCGTGGATCAGCCAGTTCGGCATCCGCTACCACATGGGGATCGACGGCATCAGCCTTTTCATGGTCCTGCTGACGACCTTCCTGTCGGCCCTGGCGATCCTGTCCACCTGGTCGGCGGTGAGCGAAGGGGTGAAGGGGTACATGGTCTCGCTGCTCTTTCTCGAGACGGGCATGCTGGGGGTCTTCTGCGCCCTGGACTTTGTGCTCTTCTACGTCTTCTGGGAAGTCATGCTGATCCCCATGTACTTTATCATCGGGATCTGGGGTGGGCCCCGGAGGATCTACGCCGCCGTCAAGTTCTTTATATACACCATGAGCGGAAGCGTGCTCATGCTGGTGGCCATCCTGGTGCTCTGCTACCTTTACTATGACGCCACGGGGATCGTCACCTTCGACATCCTGACCTACCACAACCTGGGGCTCCCTGCGGGCTACCAGACGTGGCTCTTTTTGGCCTTTTTCCTCGCCTTCGCCATCAAGGTGCCCATGTTCCCGTTCCACACATGGCTTCCGGACGCCCACGTGGAGGCGCCGACGGCGGGCAGCGTCATCCTGGCCGGGGTGCTTCTGAAGATGGGGACGTACGGGTTCCTGCGGTTCAGCCTGCCCATCTTCCCTCAGGCGACGGTGGACTTCATGCCCCTGGTTTTTTGCCTCTCGGTCATCGGCATCGTCTACGGGGCTCTCGTGTCCCTCGCCCAGGCGGACATCAAAAAGCTCGTGGCCTACTCGAGCGTGAGCCACCTCGGGTACTGCATGCTGGGGATCTTCGCCCTGAACCCCGAGGGGGTGAAGGGGGGTCTGCTCCAGATGATCAACCACGGACTCAGCACGGGGGCACTCTTTATGATCGTCGGGATGCTCTATGAAAGACGGCATACCCGGCTCATCGCGGAATACGGCGGCATCATGAAGGTCATGCCGGTGTTTGCGGGCCTTTTCCTGCTCGTTTGCTTCTCGTCCATGGGGGTGCCGGGGCTGAACGGGTTTGTGGGCGAGCTGCTGATCCTCATCGGCGCCTTCAAGGCCTCGGTGGGCTACGGGCTCCTATCCACCATCGGGCTCATGCTGGGGGCCATCTACCTTCTCTGGATGTACAAGCGGGTGATGTACGGGGAGATCACGAAGGAGGAAAACAAGGGTCTCAAGGATATGACCTCGCGGGAGTACGCGTATCTAGTGCCCATCATCGTTTTCATCGTCTGGATCGGCGTGAGCCCGAGGCCCTTTTTGAACAAGATGGACGCCTCGGTTCAGCATCTTTTGCAGGTCGTGAGCAGTCCCGGCGCGGTGGCGGATGCCGGGGGAGTTACGGGGCTAAACAACAGGCAGCAGATTGCCGCGGAGCAGAGGCGATAGCATATGGAACAGGTAATGAACTCAATCGATCTCGGCGCCATCCTTCCGGAAATCATGGTATCGGTTTTTGCCCTGGCGGTGCTGGTGCTGCAGTCCCTGAGGGCCCCCGGGCTGCGGTCCGCCTACGGGTACGTGACCCTGCTCGGCATCGCGGGGGCGCTCGTGGTGGTCCTCTTCGAGCCCGCAGGGTTTTCCGCGCGGTCGGTGTCCTATTCTTTCAGCGACATGTGGGTGGTGGACAACTACAGCCGGTTTTTTAAGTTCATCTTTCTTCTCGGGAGCGGCCTGACGGTCCTGATCTCCATGAGGTATCTTGAAGAGGAGGGGCTGCCCCGGGGCGAGTACTTTGCCCTCATCCTCTTTGCGACCCTCGGCATGATGATCATGGCCGGCGGGGCGGAGCTCATCACGGTGTTTCTCGGTGTGGAGCTCATGAGCGTCTCCCTTTACGTCCTGGCCGGTTACGCCCGCACACGGATGATCTCAAACGAGTCGTCCCTCAAGTATTTTCTTCTCGGCTCCTTTGCGTCGGGCTTTCTTCTTTACGGCATCGCCCTCCTCTACGGGTCGACGGGAACGACGAACATCCAGGCCATCTCGAAGGTGCTCTCCACGAGCGGGTTCCAGAGCCCGGCTCTCGTGATCGGCATGGCGCTCCTGGTGGTGGGATTCGGGTTCAAGGCGGCCCTCGCCCCCTTCCACATGTGGACGCCCGATGTGTACGAGGGTGCCCCGGCTCCCATCACGGCCTTCATGTCGGCCGGGCCCAAGGCCGCGGCCTTCGCGGCCTTTGCGCGCATCTTCTATGAGGCGCTTCCGACCCTTCAGGGGGAATGGACGGCGGTGATCTGGGCCATGGCGGCCCTCACCATGAGTGTCGGGAACGTGATCGCCCTCGTCCAGGAAAACATCAAGCGGATGCTCGCCTACTCGAGCATCGCCCACGCGGGATACGTGCTGGTGGCGTTCCTGGCGGCCGGGGAGCTGGGGATCTCGAGCATCCTCTACTACATGCTGGCCTACACCTTCATGAACATCGGGGCCTTTGCCCTCATCACGGTGCTCGGGGGCAAGGGCGAGGAGCGGGTGCGGGTGCAGGATTACCGGGGCCTCGGGTACAGGCACCCGTGGGCGGCCATCGCCATGAGCCTCTTTTTGTTCTCTCTTGCCGGTATTCCCCCGACGGGCGGGTTCATGGGGAAATTTTACATCTTCTCGGCCGCGGTGAAGGAGGGCTATATCGGGCTTGCCGTCATCGGGGTTCTCAACAGCGTCGTATCGGTGTATTATTATCTCCGTGTGACAGTGGCCATGTACATGGAGGACCCGTCGGGTGAGGGCGAGGCGCCGAAGCTGGTCTTTTCCCCGGCCCTGGTGCTCGCCGTCGTCATTTCCGCCTACGGCGTCCTCTCCCTCGGGCTCTTCCCCTCGGGGTATGTCGCCATGGTCAAGCAGTCCTTCCTGGCCCTGCACTGAAAAGGGGGCTGTGCGTACC
>DAIQOB010000004.1:17858-22634 GCA_036788075.1 Syntrophobacteraceae bacterium | reverse complement strand
GGAGCGGCTTCCAGCCGCGACATGAGTCGGTCGCGGCTGGAAGCCGCTCCTACAACGAGCATGGAGCGACCTGAAAATGTAACTTCTTAACCGAAACGAGTATAACAAAGGAGGATTTCACATGAAAAAAGTTGCACTCGGTCCACAGACTCTGCTCTACCCCCTGCCTGCCTTTCTGATCGGCTCCAACGTCGACGGAAAGCCCAATTTCATGACGGCGGCCTGGAGCGGCATTGCCAACAGCAATCCCCCCATGGTGAGCGTCGCCCTGCAGCACCACCGCCACACCCTCAAGGGGATCAAGGAATGTGGCACATTTTCCATCAATGTCCCCTCTGCCGACCTGGTCAAAGAAACAGATTACTGCGGCATCGTTTCCGGCACCAAGGAAGACAAGACGAGCCAGTGCAAGTTCCAGGTCTTTTACGGGAAGCTCAAAGACGCCCCCCTCATCCAGCAGTGCCCTTTGAACCTGGAATGTAAAGTCGTCCACATCCTCAATCTTGGAAGCCACGCCTTCATCATCGGCCAGATCGAAGAGGTCCATGCCTCTGAAGCGTGCCTCACCGACGGCCTGCCGGATGCCCAAAAGCTCGATCCCATCGTCTTCTGCCCCGGCTCCAGGAAGACCTACCATGGCCTGGGGAAGGAACTGGCGGCAGCCTTCAGCGTCGGGATGGAAATCAAAAAAGCCTGACAGACTGATAGGATGCCTCTTCAGCCCTCGAATTTTTCTCCCACCGCAAGACCTTCCAGGGCGCTCCGATCCAGCAGATGGATCCTGCGCCCTTCCACCTGGATGTACTCCTGCTGGCTCATTTTGGCGAAAATACGGGACAGGGTTTCCGGGATGGTCCCCAGGAGGCTTGCCAGCTGCCCTTTGGTGATGTCCAGGTCGAAGCTGTTCGAGGATTTATTCCGGTCGCTCAAATACAGGAGATATGCCGCCAGCCTTCCAGGAACTTCCTTGAGGGACAGATCTTCGATGAGGTGCGTGAAACGCCGCAACCGGTGGGCAAGGATGGCCAGCATGTTGGTCGCCAGGGAGGGTTCCTTGCGCAGCAGTTCCATGAAAGCCTGCCTCGGAAAAAAAAGGAGCCGCGAAGCTTCCAGCGTCACGGCATGGGCCGGGTATCTGCCCCCGGCAAAGACGGGTACTTCTCCAAAGAAATCTCCCTTCCCGAAAATATGGAGGATCTGTTCTTTCCCCTCCAGGGACAGCTTGAAGATCTTCACCTTTCCCGAAAGGATGACATAAAACCCGGTGGCCTCGGATCCCTCGGAAAAGAGCATTTTCCCCTTTTTGCATTCCTGATCCACACAAATATCGACCAAGGCACGGAGCTGAGCGTCCGGCAGTCCCTGGAAAAGGGGGATTTCAGCTACGTGTTTTACCAGCTCCATGGACACCTCTCCTTCTCGGTCAAAAATTTCGCATCCCATTGACTCAAGTCAAAGCCCGAAAAACCCGGATGGCTTATGTTTACCCACACGAAGGCGGAACAACAAAAGGTTATAATAATTTCGGGAATGCCTCAATGAACTTTGTGCAAGAAAATACGGCTGCATCAGGCAAATTGAGGCCTCCCCGGGAAAAAATGGGATTCCTTGACTTGAATCAAGGTCCTTTTGAGAAGGCCCCCTTAGAATACGCTCGAAAGTAAAGCAAAGATTTAACAGGGTGATTAGAATTTTCTCTTAACCAACGACAAATAGAGAGGAACAATACCATGTTTTGTTATCAATGTGAGCAGGCGGCAAAGGGCGAGGGATGCACCAAGATCGGCGTATGTGGCAAGCAACCCGAAGTAGCGGCTCTGCAGGACCTTCTGGTTTACGCTCTGAGAGGCCTTTCCCTCATTGCTGTAGAAGGCCGCAAAGTGGGCGTGGAAGACCATGAAGCCGACGTATTCACCTGTGAAGCGCTTTTCTCCACCCTGACCAACGTGAACTTCGATGCCGAGAGCCTCGTCAAACTGATCGGACGCACCGTTCAGATGAGGGATGCTCTAAAGGTCAAGGTGAAGGCAGCCGGCGGCAAAGGTGACTTCACCCAGGACGCTGCGGTCTTTCAGCCGGCCGCGAACATGGAGGGACTCCTGGCCCAGGCGGAGAAGGTCGGCCTCAAATCGGATCCCACGATTGACGCCGATATCCTCTCCCTGCAGCACATTTTGCTTTTCGGTTTGAAGGGCGTCGCAGCCTATGCCGATCACGCGCAGATCCTCGGGCAGGAAGACAATACGGTCTACGCTTTCCTTCAGGAAGGGCTCGCAGCCGTTTTGAACAAGGACCTGGGCCTCAATGACTGGATCGGCCTGGTGCTCAAGTGTGGTGAAGTGAACCTGCGGACCATGGAGCTTCTGGATTTCGGCAATACCGGCACTTACGGCCACCCGGTTCCTACCAAGGTTCCCCTGGGCCACAAGAAAGGCAAAGCGATCCTCGTCTCCGGCCATGATCTGAAAGACTTGGCGGAGCTGCTGAAACAGACCGAGGGCAAAGGAATCTTCATCTACACGCACGGTGAAATGCTTCCCACCCACGGCTATCCGGAACTGAAGAAGTATCCCCATTTTTATGGACATTACGGAACGGCGTGGCAGAACCAGCAGAAAGAGTTCGCTCAGTTCCCCGGGGCGATCCTCATGACCACCAACTGCATTCAAAAGCCGCAGGAATCCTACATGCCCAACATCTTCACCACCGGGCTGGTGGAATGGCCGGGCGTTCCCCACGTGACCTACAAAGATTTCTCGCCTGTCATCAACCGCGCGCTGGCGCTTCCCGGTTTCCCGGAGGATGCCCCCGGCAAGGAAGTCATGGTAGGATTCGGTCGAAACACTATCCTGGGTGTGGCGGACAAGGTCATCGAAGCCGTCAAGAACAAGGACATCCGGCACTTCTTCCTGGTGGCCGGCTGCGACGGTGCCAAGCCGGGCCGCAACTACTACACGGAATTTGTGGAAAAAGTCCCCAAGGACTGTGTGGTTTTGACTCTGGCCTGCGGGAAGTTCCGTTTCTTCGATAAGGACCTCGGAACTATCGGCGACCTGCCCCGCCTTCTGGATGTCGGACAGTGCAACGATGCCTACTCCGCCATCCAGGTGGCCGTGGCTCTCTCCAAGGCCTTCAACGTGGGAGTGAATGAACTGCCCCTTTCCATGATCCTTTCCTGGTATGAACAAAAGGCCGTGGCCATCCTGTTGACACTGCTCTACCTGGGGATCAAGGATATTCGCCTGGGGCCGTCCCTCCCCGCATTCGTAACCCCCAACGTGCTGGATGTCCTGGTGAAGAATTTCGACATCAAACCCATCTCCACGGTGGATCAGGATCTCAAGACCATTCTGGGCTGATGCCGTGTGAGTTGGGACAGCATGAGCACATGACACTGAATTGAGAATATGACGGGTGGGGCCTGCGGGTCCCACCCGGACGCAGACAGCGTAAGCCGGCAGAAACTGGGCGGTGATGAGGAGAAAAAGAGATGAAATGTCCTGGACAAGATAGCCGTTACTGGGAACCGGGAGCCATTTTTGAGGCGGAATGCCCCCAGTGTGGCCACGCAGTGGAATTTTTCAAAGACGAAGCCACCCGCAAGTGCAGAAACTGCGGACACAAATTCGCGAACCCCAAAATGGATTTCGGATGTGCTTCCTACTGTAAATTTGCAGCCCAATGCCTCGGGAACCTGCCACCCGAACTGCTCGCCCAGCGGGAGAATCTCCTCAAAGACCGCGTGGCATTGGAAATGAAGCGGTATTTCAAGAAGGACTTCAAGCGCATCGGCCACGCCGGCAAGGTGGCTCAATATGCCGAACGCATTGTGAAGGAAGAACAGGGTGAGCCCGCCGTAGTGCTCACTGCAGCTTATCTGCACGACATTGGCATCAAGGAAGCCGAGCGCAAATACAACAGCACCGCCGCACGCTATCAGGAAGAAGAGGGCCCTCCCATCGCCCGCGACATTTTGACGCGTCTAGGGGCAAGGGAAGATTTGACGGAAGAGGTATGCGACATCGTGGGACATCACCATCATCCCAGGGACACGGAAACGACCAATTTCAAATGCCTTTACGATGCGGACCTCATCGTCAACCTCCTGGAAAGCCACAGCGAAACGCCCATGGCCCCCGAGCGCCTGACTCAGGTGCTCGAGAAAAGTTTCCTGACGCAAACGGGCAAGAAGATCGCCCGAGAGGTACTCTCGAAATAATAGACACGAAATATCCACGGGGAGTTAGGGAATGAAGATCATAAGAAAAATCATAGAGATAAATGAAGAACGCTGCGACGGCTGCGGACAATGTGTGCTTGCCTGTGCGGAGGGAGCCATTGAGATCATCGACGGCAAGGCGAAAATCGTCAAGGATTCCTACTGCGACGGACTGGGCGCCTGTCTGGGAGAGTGTCCCCAGGGAGCCCTGAAGATCATTGAACGTGAAGCCGAAGACTTCGATCCCGAAGCGGTGGAGCATTACCTGGCACAAAAAGAAAAACAGCAGCAGGCTGCAACGCCATCCCTGGCGTGTGGGTGTCCGTCGAGCCACATTCAAACCTTCAACGTCTCCTGCCAGGACGTCAACCACCCCAGGTTTCAGGAAGAAACTGCGTCGGCCCTTTCCCCCTGGCCGGTACAGGTTCGACTCGTGCCCCCCACTGCCCCATTTCTGCAGGGGGCCGATCTCCTGGTTGTCGCGGATTGAACTCCTGTGGCGTACCCAAACTTTCATCGTGACTTTCTCCAGGGGAAAGCCGTCATGCTGGGTTGCC
>DAIQOB010000004.1:15048-17758 GCA_036788075.1 Syntrophobacteraceae bacterium | reverse complement strand
TACCCAAACTTTCATCGTGACTTTCTCCAGGGGAAAGCCGTCATGCTGGGTTGCCCGAAATTCGACAATGCAGAGGAATACATCAAGAAATTCGCGGAAATCTTCCGTGTCGCCAATATCCAAAGCGTCACCGTCGTCGAGATGGAGGTCCCCTGCTGCTCAGCTCTCCCCGCCATCGTTCGAAAGGGCATGGAAGCGGCCGGCAAGGAAATTCCCATGAAAGAGGTTGTCATCAGCGTGCGGGGGGAAATCCTGCCCAGGGTGCAAAAAGTCGCCTGAGGGCGAAATGCTCCCGCCACCCTCCTCTTTCACGAGCATCCTTCAAAAACCAGAGCGCGGGACAGCGTCCAGGCAAGGCAACTGTCCCGCGCTTTCTGTTCGCCTTGCCGTTCCCAACCTGGACCACCGGGCATTCCCCTTTGCCGGCAGCCGAACACTCACCAGCATTTCATCCTTGCAAAAACCCTGCAGGTCATTATTATTGACTTGAACTGATCAATCAAACTTTCTCCTCACCTACAGTGATCCCATGCAGAAATTGCCTATGGCCATTTTCGTTCGAGAGCTCACACGATTACTGCTCATGGTGATCGCAGTGCTCACTGTGCATGCCTGCGGAGGCAAAACCTATTATGCCCCGCCGCCTCCCGAAGCATCCTATGCCCCCACTCACCAAGGCAAACCGCCCATGAGCACCTACCCATCGAGGCCATCGTCCCCTTCGGCCGGGATTCCCTCTGCATCGCACAGGACGCCTGCCCCCTCCTCGCCCGGCGATGTCCCCAAAAGCTCCTCAGGGGTGTGTGTGGTGGAGAGACCTCTCACCAGTTTGGATTCCCGTAAAACGGTGATCCATGAAGTGGGTCCCCTGGAAACCATCTGGCGCATTGCAAGAATGTATGGTGTTTCAGAGGAATCCATTTACCAGGCCAACCACCTGAAGCCCTCCGATTCCATCAGCATTGGGCAAAAGCTGACCATTCCCGGTGCCAAAGTCATGCGGCATGTCATTTCCCTCTACCCCAGCTCAAAGTGGAAATACATCATCCTCCATCACACTGCCACAGACATCGGCAAGGCCTCACTCATCGATCGAAACCATCAGGATCGGGGCTTCTGGAACGGGCTGGGTTATCATTTTCTCATCGATAACGGAAGCCTGGGAAAGGGAGACGGTCAGATCGAGGTCGCTCCCCGCTGGATCAAGCAGCAACGTGGCGCCCATTGCAAGGCGAACGGCATGAATGAAAGCGGGATCGGCATCGCCCTGGTGGGCAATTTCACCCAGGACTGTCCTACCCCCGCGCAACTGGATTCCCTGGCTTACCTCCTCCAAACACTCTGCACGTATTACAAGATACCCGCCTGCAACGTGAAGGGCCACAGAGATGTGGACGGCGCCAACACCCAGTGCCCTGGGGCGCGATTCCCCTGGTCGAACGTTCGCCAATGTCTTTCCGCTTTTTGAGGGATTTTTGCCGGCTCGTTCTGACCCGTATCGTTCAGATCCTTCGATTCGATGCTCCTACAACAAACAAAGCTTTGAAAACTCAAGCCGTTGAGACAGCCGGCAGGAGATCCATTGCGGTCTTGACCTGGAATTGAATTTCAGTCGGTTTTTGTCTATACTTAAAGCACATATGATGCACTGAGCTATAAACCGCTATGAGAGAAAGGGCGATAGAGCGTATGAGGAGGGTCCCCGTGAATGAACTTCTGGCGCCGGGTGGGAGCTTGGAAATGGTTGAAGGGGTTTTTGCCCAGGGTGCCGATTCGGTCTATGTCGGCTCCAAGGGCTTCAGCCGCCGCAAATGCGCCTGGGAGATGGAGGACTCACAGATCAAGGAATCCATCGAGATCGCCCGATCCTTCGGGGGAAAGGTCCGTATCGCCCTCAATGCCGAGATTCCCGCCGACAGGCAGATGATCCTCCTGGGCAAAATCGCCAGGTACGCCGCCTGGGGTGCTGAAGGGGTCATCGTCAAAACCCCTGCGGTCATGCAGATGGTGAAGCACAACTTCCCTGAGCTCCTCATTCACGCCAGCGTCGGATGCAACATTCAGACACGTTCCCAAATGGTACAGTACAAAGCGTATGGCGCGAGCCAAATCGTCGCCAGCACCGAAATCAACACCGTCGAGAAAGTCAGGACCTTTAAGGAGGCCGCAGACGCCGAGGGCTTGGGAGCGGAGGTGCTCGTGCACGGCAATCGCTGCGTCGGCGGCGTCGGAAACTGCGCCTTCCACGAGCTCATCAGTGATTCCTATATTCGGCGAACTCATGTGGACGAGGATGGAAACGAGATTGTGGAATACGAGGGATGGCCTGACAGGAGCGGCAGTTGCTTCCGCCTGTGCCTGCTGACAGATGAACAGCGGCGTAAAGTGTTGAGCCAACGGGGACGCCCACCTGGAGAGATCGAGGCCATCAATGAACGCATCCGCCTTCACCCCAATGTCGCTTTCGTCATCAATGGGAGGGAGCTGTGGGATTACATGGACATCGGCCTCACCACCCTCAAGGTCCAGGGAAGGGAGTATGCCGTCAGCCTCGTCAGCCGGATGATTGCCATTTATCGCGCCATGATCGACGCCCACACGGGCGGGACACCCCATGATGCGTCCGAAATGCTCCCCCTCCAGCAGGAACTGGAAGCGATCTGCCTCGACCGTGACCGGGTCCGCATGGAAAAAACCCGCGAACTGCACC
>DAIQOB010000004.1:0-14948 GCA_036788075.1 Syntrophobacteraceae bacterium | reverse complement strand
CACCCTCGAAAATCAGAGGGTCTTCAGCAGGGGAAGTGCCGCTCGAAATTCCTCCGTCCCGCAGCGCTCCAGCAATTCATAAACCATCATTTCCGTGGAGCTGATGACGGCTCCAGCCTGTTCAAGGCGCCGCAGTCCCACCTCCCGATTGAGCCCGCTTCGCGACGCAACGGCATCCGCTGCAACGTGCACCGTGTATCCCAGGCGCAAGGCGTCAGCCCCGGTATGAAAAATACAGACATGCGTTTCGAGGCCTGCCAGCAGGAGGGTCCTGCGCCCCGTTCTCGCCATTGCCCGCGCCAGGCCCTCGTTTTGAAAACAACTGAACTCGAGCTTGTTCAAAATGGTCGGTGCGGAAACTTTCCCTGTCAATTCGGGCAGGAATCCCCCCAACTTCTCGGCGTTGTGCTCAGAAAAAATAATCGGCATTTTGAAAAGCTCCGCGGCAGCGATGAGACCTCCCGCATTCTTCACGAGCCGATCCTTCCCTTCACACGGATCCAGCATGATTTTCTGAATGTCCACCAGCAGTAACATACAGTCTTCTCGATTCAAAAACTCTCTATATGGATTCATTTCTCTCTCCCCTAAAAAAAATTTGAGGCGGGTGCGGCAGGGCACGACTGACAAGAAGATCATAGAGGGACGCTGAAGACGCTGACAAGCACAGACTTACGCTGAAAAAAATCGCCCCACCAGCTGGCGGGCGATCTGTCGGCTGCAGCCGGTGTGTGTAGACAGGAAGCGCTGGGCCGAAGTCTTCATTTTAGCCTGGATGGTTTCACTTCTCAGGCATGCGGCCAGGGCAGTGTGGAGCTCTGAATAGGTATCGACTTTTTGTCCGCAGCCCGCCTGGAGCAGGCTGCTTTCGATTTCTCTGAAATTGAACAGGTGTGGTCCCCAGAATGTCGGCTTGAGGCAGGCCACCGCCTCCAACGGGTTGTGTCCACCGAAGGGAACCAGGCTTCCTCCGATGAATGCCGCATCCGCCAAATGGTAGAAGAGGCTCAGTTCACCCAGGGTATCCAGCAAATAAACGGGCTTCCCCTGCGCGGTCTCCCCCAGGGAGCGCCGCCCCACCGAGCAGCCATGCTCCCGGCACAATTCCACCAGGTGGGAAGCGCGTTCGATGCGGCGGGGAGCCAGAACCAGGAGCAGGTCCCGGTGGCGCTCGCGCAGGTGTGTGTGGATCTCCAGAAGTGCCTCTTCCTCCCCTTCGTGGGTGCTGCCCCCAATCCACACAAGCCGGTCGCCGCTGATCCCCGAGCTCTCCCCCAGGCGGGAAAGCTCCGATGCAGCAGGATTTTTCAAAATGGAATCAAACTTGAGATTTCCCAGGGCCTGAACACATTCCGGACGGACCCCCAGCCCTCGATACCGTTCCCTGTCTTCCAAAGATTGGGCAAATACCATGTCGAGAGATTGGTAAAGCGGCCGCAAAAAGGGAGCCAGCCGCCTGAGACGAGCGAAGGATCCGGGTGAAATGCGGCCGTTTACGAGAACTGCCGGCACGCCGCGATGCTTCAGGGCATCGACGCAATTGGGCCACAGGTCTGTTTCCACCAGCACAAAAAGGTTGGGCCGGATCCCGTCCACCAGGATTTTCATGCTCCAGGGGAAATCATGAGGGAGAGTGAAGAAATCCTCTACGGTTGATCCCAGGCGTGTGCGTGCCATCTTCAGCCCAGTCTCCGTCGCAGTGGAAAAAACGATGTGAAGATCGGGTCTTTCTTCCTGGAGGGCTTCCACCAGAGGCACGACGGACAGGGTTTCTCCCACTGAAAGGGCATGAACCCACACCCTTGGCGGGGTTGAGGAAAAAGCCGGTGTGTCCAGTCCCAGGCGGAAGCGAAGGATAGCGCGATACTTGCCGTCTGTTCGGGCTCTCAGGTTGTAGTACAAGGCCAGGAGAGGCCAACAGAATATCCAGCAGAAGTTGTAGGCATAATACCAGAAATGTTTTCTCAGGGGAAATTCCGGAGAGCGGCGGGAGATGGCAGGCGGCATCAGGGGAACCTCCTATTTCGAGCACATGGCGAGGGCCAGCTCCGCCACGCGATGGGCCACCCCAGGCGCACCCAGGCGCTGACGAATCTGCGCCAGTCCCTGCTTCTGCTTCTCCAGCTTTTGCGGGTGGAGCAGCAGATCCAGGGCCTCGGCTGCAATGCGCTCGGCTCGCGCCTCATGCTGCAGGCACTCGGGCACAATCCGCTGCCCTGCAATGAGGTTGGGAAGTCCGGCATACTTCACCTTGATGAGGTGACGTCCCAAATGATAGCTGAGACTTGAGACCTTATACACGATGACCATGGGAGTTCCCAGCATGGCGGATTCCAGCGTCACCGTCCCGGAAGCCGTCAGCACCAGGTCGCAGGCGCGCAGGACCCCATACGTGTCTCCAGCCACGACCTGCACCGGCACTCCACTCTGCGCCACGCTGCTCTCCACATCGGCCACAGCCACCGTGGGGGCAACGGGCAAAACAAAGGTCACGTCGGGCAATCGATCCCGGATGAGAGGTGCAGCAGCGAGCAGCTCCGGCAGCAGCGAACGGATTTCAGACTGTCGACTGCCCGGGAGGAGCCCCACGAGAAAGCCGCTTCTCCCGGATCCATAGCGGCTTGCAGCCTCGTCCCGAGATGGGGCTTCCTCGATCCGATCCAGCAGGGGATGTCCCACGAAATGCACCGCCATCCCAAAGCGTTGGAAAAACTCCTTTTCAAAAGGAAGGATAACGGCCATCTCATCCACAAAACGCTTCAGGGTACGCACGCGCCCCGAGCGCCAGGCCCAAACCTGAGGGCTGATAAAATACAGTACGGGAATCCCCAGCCCCTTGGCGAGACGCGCCAAAAGAAAATTGAAGTCGGGAAAATCGATGAGGATCAGGAGGTTCGGGCGGTTCCGCTGAAGATGCCCCTTGATCTTTCGCCAGGCCCCATAAATCTTCCGCCCGTGGTGCAGGACTTCCGAGATTCCCACGACAGAGACATCTCGATTGTCCACCAGGATGGAAGCGCCGGCCTCCTTCAGATGAGCCCCTCCCAGGCAGGTTACGGAGGCGGCCGGCTCACGGGCTTTGATGGCGCGGACCAGCCCCGAGGCATGAAGATCTCCCGAGGCCTCACCGGCACTCAGAAATATTTCGATGGCAGCCTTCCCCGTGACGATCCCCTTCCGCCCATCTGCTCTTCGATCTGGTGGGAAATGTCCAGTGCCACGGCCAGGGCCCGCAGCCCCTGCCGCCCATCCACGAAGGGCCTTTCACCCGTTCGAACCGACTTCAAAAAGGAGCTGATTTCTTCCTCCAACGCGTCCGTTTCCTCGATTTCGAGCTCTTCGACCGAAAGCTGCGGATACCCCGCGTCATCGGATTCCTTCTCTTTGTAAACGGCGTAAGCCCTCTTGTCGGCGTAATCCGCCGAAAGATAGCAGTTTTCCTGAAAGACCCGGAGCTTGCGCATACTCTTGAGAGACATGCGGCTGGCGGTGAGATTGGCGACTGCACCGTTGGAAAATTCGAGCCGCACGCTGGCGATATCCGGAAGCTGCGTCAAGACCGCCACACCCGCTGCCCGGATGGTTTGGAGGGGCGATTGAATGATGTGGAGTGCGATATCGATGTCATGAATCATGAGGTCCAGGATGACGTCCACCTCCAAGCCCCGCTCGTTGAATAGGGCCAGGCGATGGGCTTCCAGGAACATGGGGTTGTCCAGGCGTGGGTAGAGGGCCGAAAAAGCAGAGTTGAACCGCTCCAGGTGGCCCACTTGGAGGATGCAGCCCTTTTCCCCGGCCAGCCGCACGAGTTCCTCCCCCTGTTCCAGGGTCTGGGTCATGGGCTTTTCCAGCAGGACGTGAACACCTGCCGAGAGAAACTCTCTGGCCACATCGTAGTGATAAACCGTAGGCGTTACAATGCTGACGGCATCCAATCGACCCAGGAGGGATCGATAGTCCGTCACGGCCTCTGTTTCCACCTCGTCGGCCACCCTTCGGGCCTGAGATGCATTGATATCGGCGACGGCAACCAAATCTGCTTCGGCAAGACGCGCATATTTCTGCGCATGAAAGCGTCCCAGGTACCCCACGCCGATCACCCCCACTCGCAGTGCATCCGGTCGTGGCCGGCGGATAAGCACGTCGGACCCGCTTTTCGGGACAGGAACCTGGCCCAGGGCGATGGCATCGCGGGGAGAGATCTGCAGCGCCTCACGCCCCTTGTCTTTCGCGGCCGCATCACCGCTGTCTTTTCGCACCATGAAGGTGATGCCGGCTGCATCCGCTGAATCGATCATTTTGTCCAGGTCGAAGACCAGGGTCCTGCCTGCTTCCACCACCAGCACGCGTGCACCCACACGCTTCATGGTCTCGATGGTCTCATATCCCACGGCCGGAACATCAAACCTCAAGTCCTGGATGGGCTTGCTCACCTTCACCACGACAGCCCCACCCCGGCACAAACGGCCGCCGCGAAGGATCGTGGCATCCGTGCCGTCGATGCCTTCCACGGCAAGCACAGCCAGGTTCTTCACCACCAGGCACTGCCCGATGTCCAGGTGACCGATGGCTTTGGCCATCTGCCACCCGAAATTGATGTCGTTTAGCTCACGCCGGTTGGGCTTGCGCCGGGTCAGGATGCCTTCGGGAGCCAGGAGGGACGGCAGGAAAAGGGTCGAGGATTCTATGTGAATCCCTTCGGACTCCAGTTCCTCGGCGAGGGCTCTCAGGAGGAAATCGTCCTTCTTGGTGATGAGGCGGTTCAGAAGCTTGACTGCACGCCAGTCTGGGCGAATGCGCGCATAAAGCTTTGTCTTGTTGATGGCCCCGGCCATGGCGGCGTGAGTGATGCCCGCATTCTTGAAGGCTTTGATCATGCGATTCAGCTGGCCGAGCTTCAAAAGATGGAATTCCGTAACGTATTTGCTCAGCATGGGGTCCGTTTCGCCGTCGAATCCCACGGCCACGACTTCCACGCCCGCCTGACTCGCTGCATGGGCAAACAGGAGCGGGAATTGCCCACTCCCCGCAATGAGCCCGACCCGGCTGTATGCGACTGGCTGACCTGTCCTTCCCTGATCGCTCATACCGTAAACTTGGTCACTCCCCTCTTGGAATGCTCCACCATGAAATCCACCAGTACGTTGACTTCCGGTAGAGACTCCACTTCCGAGCGAACTTTCTCGATAGCTTCGTTCAGGCTGAGCCCGGAACGAAAAAGGATCTTATAGCTCTTTTTGAGGGCATGGATGGCGTTGCTGGAGAACTTGCTGCGGCGCAGCCCCACAAGATTCGGACCGTACAGCTTCGCAGGAGCACCAAAAGCGAGCATGTAAGGCGGCATGTCCATCCGCAGACCGGACTTGCCGCCGATGAAGGCGTAGGTCCCGATGCGCACAAACTGGTGGATCGCCACCAGGCCTCCCAGGATGGCATGATCATCCACCTGGACGTGCCCTCCCAGAGTGGCGGCATTGGCCATGACCACCTGGTTGCCGATGGTGCAGTCGTGAGCGACGTGGGCATAGGCCATGAAATAGTTGTTATTGCCGATGCTGGTGCGCCCTTTGCCGGTTTTCGTCCCGCGATGAACGGTAACATTTTCCCGGAAGGTGTTCCCATCCCCGATGATCACCTGAGTTTCTTCGCCTCCGTAGCTGAGATCCTGCGGAGGAAATCCGATAGAAACGAACGGGGAGATTTGATTTCGTTCTCCGATCGTTGTCCATCCGTCGATCACTGCGTGAGGCCCCACGACGGTACCGGAACCGATGGTGACGTTCGGCCCGATGAGACTGAAGGCGCCTACCGTCACTTCGTCCGCCAACCGGGCCTGCGGGGACACAATGGCAGTGGGGTGAATTTCCATAGTGTACTTCTCTCCTTGCAAGCTCTAAAGCCGTCTACAATTATCAGTCGTTATTCCCGGATTTCCCTGTATCGACCGTCGCCATCAGTTCCGCCTCGGCCACCAGTTGGTCATCCACATAGGCGTTTCCCTGCATCTTGAAGACTGGGCCCCGCCGTTTGAGTATTTTCAGTTTCAAAATCAACTGGTCTCCGGGTCGAACGGGTTTGCGGAACCTGACTTTGTCCATCCCCATGAAGTAGACCGCGTTGGATTTGAGCTCGGGTAAGTGGGTGAACGCGAGGATCCCCCCGGCCTGGGCCAGGGCTTCGATGATGAGCACCCCCGGCATGATGGGCTGGAAGGGAAAATGGCCCTGGAAGAACGGCTCGTTGATGCTCACATTCTTGAGGGCCGTCAATTCTTCCGAATTGTTTTCCAGCACGCGGTCCACCAGCAAAAAGGGGTACCGGTGGGGCAGAACCTCCAAAATTTCCATAATTTCCATGATCATTCCCTATGCAAAAATTCCTCGAGTTGAGCAATCCGTTTGGCCAGGTTCTTGAGCTCTTCTCGCATCTGGGGAAGTCGGCGAAGGTTCACCGCGCTCTTGAGCCATTCCTTGTGGGGGAATGCCGGGCTGCCCGACACATCTTCGCCCGCCTTGACGGAGTGGCCTACACCGGACTGGGCCCCCACGCGCGCGCCATCTCCAATTTCGATGTGTCCCACGATCCCGGCCTGCCCCGCGAGGATCACGTGCTTCCCCACCCGGGTGCTCCCGGAGATTCCCACCTGTGACACCACGATGGAATGCTCACCCACCACGACATTGTGGGCCACCATGACCAGGTTGTCGATCTTCGTCCCTCGCTGTATCCAGGTTCGCCCAAAGGTGGCCCGGTCGATGGTGCAGTTGGCTCCGATTTCCACGTCGTCATCGATCTGCACGATCCCTTCCTGGGGGATCTTCACATGCCGGCCCTGCTCATCCTGGGCGAAGCCGAAGCCGTCGGCTCCAATTACGGTGCCGCTGTGGATGATGACCCTGTTTCCGATGCAGCAGCCATCCAGAACGGTGACTCCGGGATAAATCAGGCAATCGTCCCCGACGCTCACCCCGGAGCCGAGATACGCCCCCCCATAGATGCGCGTTCCACGGCCGATACGCGCTTCGTCGCCGATCTGGGCCAGCGGCCCGACGCGTACGTCATCACCCAGCTGAGCGTTCGCTCCAAAACACGCGGTGGAATGGATGCCCCCCGCCAGGAGAGGCGGTGATGCAAACAGCTGGGCTGCCCGCGCCAGGGCCAGGTACGCCCGTTCGCACACCAGCAGGGGCCGATCGATGGATGCAAGGTTGGGAGGAACGATGAGGGCGGATGCCCGGGTTTCGGCTACAAAAGGCAGGTACTTTTCATGCGAAATGAAACTCAGCTGCCCTGGAAGAGCGTTTTCCAGGGGCCCGATCCCGTGGATGCGGAGTCCGGGATCACCCTTGACGGCAGCTCCCAGGTACTCGCCCAGCTCCCCCAGGGAAAAGGACTTCCCGGAATGCGTTTGGTCTTGGTCTGTCATGCGTCTCATTCCAGAAGGAACGGTCAGAGGAAAAACGTCAAGGAAGGGCTGGTAGGCACCAACCCTTCCTTGACAGAATGCCGCCGAACAGTATCCAATTCGTTTGGGATTCGCTTACTTACGTGGCGATTTATCCAGCTCGTCGATGACGCGCCGGGTCAGGTTTTCTTTCTCATCGGCAAAGACAATCCCGGCCTTTTCACGCTCAAAGATGTAGTCGTATTTGTCTTCACGACCAATCCTCTTGACGATCTCCAACACCTTGTCCACCAGGGGGCCGGTCATTTCGTTGGAAAGCTTGCTCATTTTGGCGTTGGATTCCATGAGAAGCTTTTCCCCTTCCTGCTGCATGGTCTGGAGCTCTTTCAGCTTCTTTGTCCTGGTTTTCTCATCCATGACATCTTTTTTCTTTTCGAACTCTTCCTTGGCGCTCTTGAAGGCCTGCACCTTGGAATCCACATCGGCCTTGATCCTGTCGCCTTCCCGCTTGAAATCGTCGTTGGCCTGCTTGCCCCAGCGCGACTGCTGCATGATGGTCGGCAGCTCGAAATACCCTATTTTAGGCGAGGCAGCCCACACCGTTGAGGACGACAACACAAAAGCTCCTAGCACCAGCAAAACCCACCATCCTGAAACGTTCTTTTTCATCTGATCTGCTCCTTAGAAAAATGCACCTGCTGAAAACTGCCAACGCGATCTGTCCTCGCCCGGCTCGGGATCCAGATTGTAACCCCATTCGATACGGAGCGGTCCAAAGGGAGAGCTCCATCGAATGCCTGCACCGGCATCCGTTCTGAAATCCGTCACACTGAAGTCGTCAATGTCTGTGTACACGTTGCCGGCATCAAAGAAACCGACCCCTCTTATTCCGAGCTTTTCAACCAACGGGAAAAGCAGCTCGACAGTCGCCAACCCATAGGTTCTTCCACCGATGATTTCCCCCTGATCATCCTTGGGGCCCACATCGCCCCATTTCCAGGCACGAAGGGAGTTGATGCCCCCAAGAAAGAAATTTTCGTAAATGGGAACCGGGTTGTCGGGATCCGTTTCGTCAATGTAGCCGAACTCCCCTTTCACAAACCCCACCAGCTTCTTGTAAATCGGGAAATACCACCCCGATCGGACTTCCGATTTGATAAAATCCGTGTCACTGCCAAGGTATTGCGAAGAAAACTCCGAGGAAATGGCGTTGATGCTCCCCCTGGTGGGCATGAAGGGATGATCCGTTGTATCCCGTTCCATTCCAACGGTGATACTGCTTTTGAGCAGCTTCCCCTCCTGAGACTTGATGTAAGCGGATGCATCTTCATCTACATCGGTGACATCCGCATTTTCAAGGGTGTAGTAAACATTCAGCCGGCTGTAGTTTCCGAAGGGATAGCCGGTTCGGAGCCTCATGCCCGTCGCATCCTTCGTGAAATCGTTGTATTCCCTCAACCAGTTGTAGACGTCTATCCCCGCGATGATATGCCTGTCGAAAAGCCATGGCTCTGTAAAACTGGCCACATAGCGCTGCGCCTCCTGGCCGAAATAGCCCTTCACCCCCAGGGTTTGCCCTCTTCCAAAAAGGTTGCGCTGGATGATCTCACTGCTGGCGAAGAGACCGTCATCCGAAGCAAAGCCGCCGCCGACGCTGATCGCCCCCGTAAGCTTTTCCTTCACCTTGACGGTAAGGTTCATGATATCGGCCTGGTCCCCTTTGGAAGGGGCAATCTCGACCTCTTCAAAGAAATCGAGCTTTTTGAGCCTGGTGATGCTCTTTTCCATCTTCTCGGAGCTGAAGGTGTCGCCTTCCGCCAGCTGCAATTCTCGCCGGATCACTTTGTCCCGGGTTTTGGTGTTTCCGGTGACATAAATCCTTCCAATGTGGATCAGGTCCCCTTTTTTCACGTTATAGGTAATGTCCGATGTCTGATCCTCGGAATGGCGTTGCACATTGGGCTCAACCTGCACATACGCATAGCCCTCGTTCATGTAGCTCTTGTTGAGAACATCGATATCCTCCCGCAGCTTCTCGCGACTGAAATATTCCTCGGGCTTGGACTTGAGCTTCTCCTGGATCTCGGCCTCATCCGGGAGCAAATCGCCCTGGAGCTTGACGGATGTGACTTTGTAGCGCTCCCCTTCGTCCACGGGAATGTTGATGTAAAACCCATCGTCGCGGCGGGTGATCTCCGGAGTCCCCACCTTGGCATCCATGAACCCTTTATCATGGTAGAAGACCGTCAGGCGGTCCACATCGGTTTCGAGAATATCCTTTTGCAGGATCCCACGGTCCGTCACCAGGGAGAGAAGGCTCTTTTCCTTCACCTGCATGGTGCTGCGGAGCTTGCGGGAAGAGAAGCTCTTGTTCCCCGTAAAAGAGATCTCCTGGATGTAGACTTTCTTGTTTTCGTCGATATCGAAAACGACCGTCGCCTTCCGTGGATCCTTGGGAAATTCGGTCCGGGTTTTGACCTCAGCGTTGAAGTACCCCTTCTGGCTGTACAACTTGAGAATTTTCTGCACGTCCTCGGCAATCACGTTCTTCTGCAAAACCGTGTACTGCCGGGTGGACATGGCCGCCAGGATATCCTTTTCCTTGATCTTGCTATTTCCTTTGATGCGCACTTCCTGGATGGTGGGATTTTCAAGCACGACAAAGGTCAGGAGCTTTCCCGTCGAGGTGTCGGTCACATTGGCATCCACCTTTTCGAAGTAGCCCATTTTGTAAATGGCTTTGATGTCTTCAGCCACCTGCTCGGAACGCAGGAGCTCCCCCTTCTTGCTCTTGACATTCGCTTTGATGGCTTCCGCCTCGATGCGGTCGTTGCCCTGTATGACCACATCGGAAATAACCGCGCGGGCAAGGAGGTGGACGGCCATTTGCTGGACGATCTGGTTGGTGGCCGCAGCGAGATTTTCCATGCCCTTCTCTTCGGCAAAGAGGGCTTCCGTCTTCTTCCGGCCGGAGACATCCACCAGCCGCGCATCCAGGCTGATGCTGTTCCCGATTTCGTTCAGGCTGCCGGTCACGACATAATCCGCCCCGAGTCTCCGCCCCAGGGCACGACCCTGTTCCTCGTTCTGAACCGCTTCTCCCGGACGTACGCTTTTTTCCACTTCCTGAGGATCGACCGTCTTGACCCCTTCGGCCTCCAGCCGGCGCACGAGCAGCTCCATGACGGTCTTTTGAGTCTTCACGGTATCTTGCCGGCTATGAATGGCGAAAGGCAATACAGAGACTCTCGGGGAGCTCTCCTGAGCCCACGCGACGGAGCTCATCCCTACAAGACACAGAATCACCCACAACTTGCGCATGAAGTTCTCCCCCCTCATTCAGTCCCTTTCCCAGCTCAAAAACACCACCCCAAAACCCCGCCTTTTCCCGTCAGCGACTTCAGCGCCCGTCGGCGTCCTCAGCGTCCCAATGCTCACTCTTCCCGCAGCTGTCCGTCCACTAACCGCAGCGTCCGGTGCATCATGGACGCCAGCTCCATGTTGTGCGTCACGATGACCATGGTCAGCCCCAGTTCCTCGTTGAGCGTCACCAGGAGCTCATGCAGGGTGCGCCCCGTGCGGCTGTCCAGGTTGCCGCTGGGCTCGTCCGCCAGGAAAAGGCTCGGCCGCAGCAATAAGGCGCGCGCCACCGCCACCCGCTGCTGCTCCCCGCCGGAAAGCTCGCCCACCCGATGCTGCAGGCGATGGGACAGCCCCAGTCGATCCAGCAGCGACAGGGATTGGGACTGGATTTCCCCCCTGGGCATGCCGGCAATGAGGCCGGGCATCATCACATTTTCCAGGGCACTGAACTCGGGAAGCAGGTAATGGAATTGAAAAACAAAGCCGATATGGCGATTCCTGAACTGGGCCAGATCCTTTTCCTGAAAAAGAAAAATATCTTTGCCCCCGTAAAGAACCTTTCCACTCGTGGGTTTTTCCAGCGTCCCGATCATATGCAGCAGGGTCGATTTCCCCGCTCCCGAAGCCCCCACGATGGCGATGCGCTCCCCTTTCCGGATGACCAGGTCCAGGTCCTTGAAGAGCTCGATGGCCTGCGCCCCGCTGCCGAAGACCTTGGCGACCCCCAGCATGTGGACTTCTACGGCATGCGTCTCATTACTCATAGCGCAGAGCTTCCGACGGGTCCAGCTTCGCCGCCTGGCGAGAAGGATAAAGCGTCGCCGTCAGGCTGATGGCGATGGCGGAGAGTGCGATCAGCGCCACATCCGTTCCTTCCAGCTTCACGGGCAGGGTCGAAAAGTAGTATACATCGCGCGGCAGCTCGATGAACTGGTATTTTTTCAAGATCGTGCACAGGCCGAAGCCCCCCAGGAGCCCCAGAATCGTCCCCGAAACACCGATGAGCAGCCCTTCCAGCACGAAGATCTTGCGGATGCTGGCCGTCGTGGCCCCCATGGCCTTCAGGATGGCGATATCGCGGGTTTTTTCCATCACGAGCATGATGAGGGAGCTCACGATGTTGAATGCCGCCACCAGGATGATGAGGGTGAGTATGATGAACATCACCGCCTTTTCCAGCTTCAGGGCCGAAAAAAGATTCTGGTTCATCTGCATCCAGTCCCGCACCCAGAAGGAATCCTTCAAACGCGACCGGAGCCGGTCCGCAATTTCACGCGCATTGTAGATGTCTTTCACCTTGACTTCAATGCCTGTCACCACATCGCCGATGCCCAGGAACTGCTGGGCCGTTTCCAGGTGGATGTAGGCGAGTGTATTGTCGTATTCGTACATGCCCGCCTGGATGATCCCCACCACCTGAAAGAGCTTGCTCTTGGGAACCTGCCCCATGGGGGTCAGGCGCCCCGCCGGGGAGATGATCGTCACCCAGTCCCCGTGGCGCACCCCCAGGTTGTTGGCCAGTTCGTTGCCCAGGATGATTCCCGGCTGCACGGCGCCGGAATCGTCCGAAACCGCCGATGGAGCGCGCAGGTCTCCCAGGCTTCCCCGGATCATGTTGTCCTGGATGTTGATCACCTTGTAGGCTGTCTGGGGGTCGATCCCGCGAAGGATAGCCCCGGCCACATTCTTTCCGGAGCTGATCATGACCTGAGTATACACAAAGGGAGTCGAGGCCACCACGCCCGGCTCTTTCTCGATTTGGGCGTTGACGGCGCGGTAGTCTGTGATAGCGCCTTTGAAGCTGCCCACGACCACGTGGGAGGTCACTCCAAGAATGCGGGTCCGAAGATCTTCCTGAAAACCGTTCATGACCGCCAGCACGACGATGAGGGCGGTCACCCCCACGGCCACACCGGCAATGGAAATGAGTGTAATGAGGGATATAAAAGTCTGGCGGCGCTTGGCCAACAGGTAGCGCAGACTGACGAAGAGTTCAAAATTCATGAGGATATCAAATCTTCTTTTCCGGCCGCAGGTGAGGAAAAAGAATCACGTCCCTGATGGACGGAGAATCGGTGAAAAGCATCACCATCCGGTCGATGCCGATGCCTTCGCCGGCTGCCGGGGGCATCCCGTACTCCAGGGCACGGATGTAATCGTCGTCCATGTAATGCGCCTCTTCGTCTCCGGCCCGGCGCGCCTCGAGCTGTGCCGAAAAACGTTCCCGCTGGTCCCGGGGATCGTTCAACTCGGAAAAGGCATTGGCCATTTCCCGGCCGACCATGAAGAGCTCGAAACGGTCGGTGACGGTGGGGTCGGCATCGTTTTTTCGCGAAAGGGGAGAAACCTCCAGGGGGTAGTGGCTGATGAAGGTCGGCTGGGTGAGCTGCGGCTCCACGACTTCGTCGAAAATTTTCGTGAGCAGTTTTCCATGCCCCTCGAAGCGCTCGACGGGAACGCCCAGGGATTTGGCCACCTGAACGATCTCTTTGGGGTCTTCCAGGGAGGAACGGGGGACGCGCCCCAGTTCCACGACGGCGTCCATGAGGGTGTAGCGTTTCCATGGAGGGGTCAGGTCGATGACCTGGCCCTGGTATTCCACCTGGAGGCTGCCTCCGTTCACGGCCTCCGCCACGGCGACAAAAAGCTCCTCCGTCAGGGCCATGAGATCCTGGTAAGTTGCATAGGCCTGGTAGAATTCCACCATGGTGAATTCGGGATTGTGCTGCGTGGAAATGCCTTCGTTCCGGAAATTCCGGTTGAGCTCGAAGACCCGCTCGAAGCCGCCCACCAGGAGGCGTTTGAGGTAAAGCTCCGGGGCGATGCGCAGGTAGAGGTCCATATCGAGGGCGTTGTGGTGGGTTTTGAAGGGCTTGGCCGTGGCGCCCCCCGGGACCGCCTGCATCATGGGCGTTTCCACCTCCAGGAAGCCCCGGGCGCTGAGGAATTCACGGATGGTTTGAACGATCCTGGCGCGCTTTCTAAAGGTCTCCCGCACATCTTCATTGACGATGAGATCGACGTAGCGCTGGCGGTAGCGGACTTCGACGTCTTTGAGCCCGTGGTATTTTTCCGGCAGAGGCCGCAGGTTCTTGTTGAGGAGCACCAGGTCCTTGACGGCGAGGGTCAGCTCTTCCGTCCGTGTCAGGAAAAGGGGGCCGGAAACCCGGACGATGTCGCCGATGTCGAGCTTTTTCGCCAGGGCGTAGAGCTCCTTGCCCAGGTGGTTCTGCTGCAGATACAATTGCAGCTTCCCGTCAGCGTCCATCATGTGCATGAAAATGGATTTGCCGAAGGAACGAATGGCGATGATGCGCCCGGCGATGGTGTAGGAGACGGACTGGTCGGCTTCGAGCTCCTGGGCACTCTTGCCCTGGGAAGCTTCCACCAGATCTCTGATGTGATGCGGGACTTCGTATCCATTGGGGTAAAGCACCACCCCGTCATTTTCCAATGTTTCAGCCTTCTGAATCCGTTCCCGCATGACCACACTGAGATCTTCCATACCCGCTGCTATCCCTCTTCCTTCATACAATAAGTGAATTAGGCCCCATCCTCACCGAAGGCCAATATTCATCCAGATTCCGCCAACCTTTCAAGACGACGAAAGTTAGATGATTTGTTCCACCGCGTCAAGCCCATTCCCTATTCTTTCTTCTGCCTGTCTTTAAGGATGCCGAAGACACTGAAAGCGACAATCAGGGCACTGATGATGACCAGCACCACGTCCCCCTCCAGGTAAAGCAGTCTCAAACCATAGAGGAGCAGAAAAACTCCTGCGGCCAGGGCGGCCCATCGCGTTGTAGGAGTCATAGCGTTTGTTTTCCTTTCTTTTCTCCAGGCCTATCCCCAATTCCCTCGAATCTCTTCCGGGGATGGGCCCGGGGTGATGAATTTTCGGACAGTATCTTCAAACAGAGAATTTCATTCCGTGCTGTCCGGTCAGGACTATGAAGATTCTTGGATTTTTTATAGAGGTTTCCTTCCAGAAGGCAAAATAAAAAATCAGACTCCGGGCATGACTGCAGTCGAAGCTACGAGAACAGTATTGACAAAAGACGAACAAAACGACTATTTAGGGAGCGAGACAACACATGGGCGGAGCGAATCCGCCCACAAAATATCGCCGTGCGCCTGTAGCTCAGCTGGATAGAGCAACGGACTTCTAATCCGTAGGTCA
>DAIQOB010000003.1:0-24092 GCA_036788075.1 Syntrophobacteraceae bacterium | reverse complement strand
AGATTTCGCAGCTCCTGCCATTGAATCCTGCCGTGTCGGGGCAAAACCATCACCCCACGCGCCATATTCTCTCTCACTTTCAAGGGTGCCCGAATCGAGCCCACTTCCAGTCGAACCTCCAGGGCGTCTCCATGGGCCAGGCCACACCGGTCGGCGTCTCCGGGATGCATGCAGAGGAACGGCTCACCTTCCACCTGCCGCATGACCGCGGCATATTGGGAGAGCTCTTCCGTCCCGAAAGTCCAATCCACCAGGAGAAGCTGGAGGCTGCCCTCGGAAGGGGAGGCGTGGGCTTCGGTATCCACCGGAAGAGCGACAGCGGCCCCCGCTCTTTTCTCCGGCACGACATGCAGGCCGTCCGCCGGATGTTGCCCGCCATTCCATGAGGCGAGCAGGGGAATCTCCTGTTTGAGGACCTCCCAGGGATCTTCTCTCCAGGTGCCCTCGGCTACAGGAACGAGGGCCTCCATAAGAGCGTCCAGCACCTCCCACGCTGCTTTGGGCTCGCCGCCGGGAATCCCAAGGTCGTACATTCTGGGCGGGTGTTTTCCTCCCCCCTCTTCACCACGTGCCAGCCTCATGGCCTCATCCGTGGCTTGATGAATGGGTGTCCCGACGGCATGCACCTTTTCCGCCGCCTGCAGTCGCCCTTGCTGGTTGATGAAGCTTCCTCCCACTTCGAAATGGGTACAGGTCGGCAGGAAAATATCGGCCCGACGAACTGTTTCAGACGGCAAATAATCCAGCACCAGCAAAAATTGGAGTTTCGTTAGAGCCGCCTGAAGTCTCGGTCCGTCGGGGAAATGACGGAGGGGATCGCTTTCCACCACCACAAGCGCCTGGATGGTTCCGTTTTCTATCCCTTCGACGGTATCCAGGAAGGAATGCTCCAGAGAAGACGCGAGCAATGCCGCGCCGAAAGCATTGGCTGACGGGAGCACGTAGAAAATCCCGCCCTTCCCTTTCGCATCCTGAAGCATCTCGGCACAGGCGGCTGCCAGGGAGGACACCGATTCCCCCACGACCCCGGATCCGCAGAGGATGACAGGATTCCGGCTCCCGACCAGTGTCTCCACAAGGGCATGAAATTGGGCCTGCACTGACGGATCAAAAGCAACTTCCGACAAAAGCCCTTCGGGGAGCTGAATCAGTTGCGGCGCGGGAGCGGGGGTGGCTCCGAGATCGGTCTGCCTCAGGATCCGCAGGAGGGCCTGAAGCAGGGTCTCGATCCGGGCAGGACTCACCGCCAGGTGTTCGAATCTCATGGGAAGGAAAACCGGCCTCGGGTCCACGACGACAACCTTCGCGTCTTTGCGGAACGCCTGCCGCATGGCGAGAGCCAGCATCGGAGCCTCGTTTATGGGATCCAACCCGATGGACAGTATGCAATCCGCCTTCTCGACGTCACGCATGGAGACAGCCAGTCGAGCGTCCAGCTGAGACACAATGGCTTTCACTTTGCGCCCCATTTGCGGATCTTCAAAAAAATCCGGAGCGGTCCATTTCCCCACCCTGGAAAGGTGCTGCACCATCCCCAGCGTTTCCAGGCAGCTTCGCCCGGACCCCAGGACAGCGATGGCTTCGGCCCCGCTGCTCTCGCGAATTTCCAAGAGTCTCCGTCCAGCCTCGCGAACCGCGGCACTCATGGGCACGTTCTGACCGGCGATCTTCGCATTCCGCGGCCGTTCGGGATGTGCGGCATAACCGAATCCGAAACGCCCCCGATCGCATAGAAAGCCGGCGTTGACCTTGCCGCTGGAGCGGCCTTCGATGCGAACCACTTCCCGGTAGCGGGCATTGGCCACCGTGTGGCATCCGAGGGAACAGTGAATGCAGAGGGACGGCGCTCTTTCCAGGTCCCAACGCCTCACCCGGAACCGAGCCGTTTTGTCCGTGTAGACTCCCGTGGGGCATATGTCCACAAGATTCCCTGAAAAGGGGCTTTCCAGAGGCCCATCCTTGAACCGGCCGAAGTAAACCCGGTCGGCAATCTGCAGCGGGCCAAGATCCCTGTAGCCGGCGTACTCCTGGTAAAATCTCGAGCACCGGTAGCAATGGATGCAGCGGTTCATCTCATGGGCAATGAAAGGACCCAGGTACTGGTCCCGATAGGTTCGCTTGCGCCCCAGGTAGCGGCGCAGTCCGTGCCCTCCGGAAACGGTCTCGTCCTGGAGCAGGCACTGGCCTCCCTCGTCGCAGACGGGGCAGTCATGAGGGTGGTTCAGCATCAGCCATTCGATGACCTGCTTCCGAAACGCCACAGCTTCAGGATCGTTTGTGGAGACCACCATGCCGTCCTGAGCATCCACCATGCAGCTCATCTGGACGCCCTTGAAGGGGCCCTGCAAAAATTTCACGGCGCACATGCGGCAGGCCCCGGCCGGTCCCAGCTCCTTCAGATAGCAAAAGCGGGGAATCATGATGCCCACTTGCTCGGCAGCATCAATCACCTTGGTTCCGGGCAGGACTTCGATTTCCAAATCGTCGATGGTCAACTTGGGCATGGCAATCCTTCGGTCATTTCCGTAGGGAGGCGGTATGGGCAGAACCGACTTTCGCCCTTCATTCCACTCTACGCTTCAACCCCGATCCACACCGGGCATCACTGGAAAGGGCACTTCCTTTGAACGATATGCTCGTGCACTTCATCTTCAAAGTAGGTCAAAAGGCTTTCCACAGGGGAGGCCGCGCCGGGAGCCAATGCACAGAACGAATTCCACATGTCCTTGCACATGCTCCGGATGGTGGGAATGTATTCCTCTTTTCCCTCGCCGTTTTCGATGCGCCACAGCAGGTCCCTCAGATAGGGCAGTCCCTCGCGGCAGGGAGTACACCACCCGCAGGATTCCCGCGCAAAAAACTGGATCAGATTTAAAGTGGCTCCCACCAGGCAGGTCTTCTGATCGAAGACGATGATAGCCCCCGTTCCCATCCTGTGTCCGATTTCCCCCATGCTGTCAAAGTCCATGCGGACATCCAACTGCTCGGGAATCAGGAAGCGCGTGCTTGCCCCACCCGGCAGGCAGGCTTTGAATTCGGACCCTTCGAGCAGTCCTCCCGCATGCTCCTCGATGATTTCTCTCAGGGGAGTCCCCATGGGCAGCTCGAAGCAACCGGGGTTCTTCACCTTACCGCTGACACAAAAGAGCTTTGTTCCCGGAGATTTTTCCACCAGGGAAAGCCTTTTGAACCAGTCGGGACCATTGCGGATGATGTGGGGAATGTTGGCCAGTGTTTCAATGTTGTTCACGACCGTAGGTAGATCCCACAGGCCTTTGACGGTGGGATATGGAGGAGGTTTGGTGGGGTTGGGGCGTTTCCCCATGAGGGCGTTGAGGAGAGCCGTGCCTTCACCGCATATATACCGCCCCCCGCTGAGATGCACAATGATCTCCAGGGAGAAGTCGCTTCCCAGAATGCGCTTTCCCAAATAGCCGGCCTCTTCGGCCCTTTTTATTTCTCTTTCCAGGATTGCGGCGCTGCCCTCATAATTGGGGCGCACAAAAATAAAGGCCTTGGAAGCCTGAATGGTATAGGCCGCGATGGCGATGCCTTCGATGATGGCATGAGGATCTGCATGGATCAGCACCCGATCCTTGAAAGTTCCCGGTTCCATCTCGTCGGAATTGGCCACGAGAAACCTGGGAAAAGCGCCATCCGTCGGAACGGACTCCCATTTTTTGGCCGCGGGAAACCCTGCGCCCCCCCGTCCACGCAGCCCGGCTTCCTGGACAGCAGCACAGACTCCCTGGGGAGTGTATTCCCTCAGGACATTCGCAAGGGCCTGGTAGCCGCCGCTTTGACAGTATTCCTCCAGGGTGTTGATGCGTTTGGGCTTACGGTTTTGAAAGAGCACTTGCGGATAACGGCTCACTCGGTCATCCCCTCTTTGGAAGCATGTGCCTGTTCCCTCAGTTTATGAATGACACTGTCTATTTTTTCCCGCGTCAAATCCCCATAAATCACTTGATTGATGATCATCGCGGGTGAGTGGTCACAGTACCCCAGGCAGCAGACAGGCAGCAAGGTGAACAAACCGTCCGAACTCGTCCCTCCCATCTCCACCTGCAGGAGAGTACAGAGATGCTCCAAAAGCGATTCATGCCCATTCATCCAGCAGACAGCGCTATCGCAGACGTGAATGACATATCTCCCCACCGGCCGACGATAGACGAAATTGTAGAACGTGGCCAGTTCTTCCAGTTCCAGAGGCGTCATGTCCAGGAGCCCGGCGGCTTCTTCCATCGCCTCATCACTCATGTACCCATAATGCGATTGCATGATGGTCATGACGTCGATCGCCTGCTCGCGGGGATGTATCGCATGGGCGATGCGCTGGAGCAACGTTTCTTTTATTTCCGCAGGCAGCATGGCATTGGAGTCCGGTCAAGAGATGGAGAGGGAGTCGGACGTTCTGCCATGGCCGACTTCCTCTTTTCATGGGAAATCTTCCGGAAAGCAGTTCGCATGGGATCCGTTCGGGTCCCATGCGAACACTGCAAAAACACCGGATACCTTTTGAATGAATTCGATGGACTCAGGAGACCGCTTTCCCTAGGCCTTCCAGACACCATGAATATTACAATGCTCCCGGACCGTCACCGCCTTTGCATCAACACAGAATACCGCTTCCGGAGCCTGACCTGCTTTGAGAAACTGGCGATAAGCCTTCCCGCTGTCGTCGATCAATTCAATCCACTGGATGAAATGGGCCTCTTCCATGGGATGCGGAACGCTCCCCACCGTCACCTTGAATCCGGTATCCGTCTTTTCGACGACGGGGACATGCTTCTCCTTGCCTGTATCCGACGTCTTGGCATCGAGCAGATTCATGGGCTGCCCGCAGCACACCAGTTCTCCTTCCCCACCATTGAGGACTTCCACCACATTGCCGCACAATTCGCATTTGTAAACCTGTAGTCTTTCAGCCACGAATATCCTCCTTCAATGATCGGTTCACCGCTGTACTTCCACCACATCAACAGCCTGCAATATAGTCACTGAAAAATTGAATTCCACCCTTCTGGAACTAAGAGTACTTTCCGGGAGCTCATAAAGTGCTCGGATTTCAATCTCGACGCGCCGATCTAGGCCGGCAAATCCTGCGAAATCCTTCAATCTTCCAAAATTTTTATGCGAATCTTTCGGGTGCGGGGTCCATCGAACTCGCAAAGGAAAATACGCTGCCATGTTCCCAACAAGAGCCGACCGTTGTCGATGATAATGGAACTGCTGCTCCCCACCAGTAAAGCCTTGACATGCGCCGCCGCATTGCCTTCTGTGTGCTGGTATTCCCCTCGCCAGGGAACCATCTTCGCCAATGTATCGAGGATATCTTGAGCCACAGCGGGGTCTGCTCCCTCATTCACCGTCACACCGGCCGTCGTATGGGGCATGTACACAACGCATAGTCCGCTTTTGACACCCCTGTCCTTGACCTTTCGAGCGATCAAATCCGTCACATCCACCATGGCTGCATGATCCGGGGTATTCACCTGTATGGTTTCCAGCATGGCTCAGTCTCCCTGTTCACTTTAGAACGCCTGAAGAAAAATCCTCCGGTGGCCGGGGTCCGGCGGATTCCCGCCGCCCGCGATTCCCGACGTTTCCTGTCGACACCTCAAGGCGGAAGGATCAGCCCTGATTGCGATCGCGGCAGGTCATTCTCCTCACCGTTTACAAGGCCAAATTCATCAGGCCAGTAGTTTGCCATGGACAGAACGATGAGATCGCGGAGGACAGGGTTTTCCGAGACCTGGGCCCCGCTTTTCAAGTGCTGCGCAATGATCCAGCAGGACATGGCGAGTGCGTCGTCGGAAGACAGCTTGAAAAGCAGCGCCTGCTCTTCAAAAAACCGCTGGTAAACAAGCCGCCTGCTCCCGGAGCACAGCTCTTCCACGGCCTTTTGAATCCAATCCTCGGATCGCTCCCGCTGAACCTCCGGGGGAACCACCAGCACCGGGTTACTCACCTCCTGGATCCTTTCGTAATAAGGCTGCAATTCCTTCTGCGGCAATATGAGCCACATAAAATCCACCGCGTCCGATAAAGCATCCAGATCGACGGACCGAATCTGCACCTCCGGGTCGGGGACCTCCTGCATCAATTCATACACATAGGGTTTTCTGCCGGGATCGTGATAAGGCTCCAGGAGCTTCTTCGCTTCCTCGATTTGGGGAGTGGTGCTCTTCACCGAGTAGAGATCGATCATTTCAAAAAAGAGCCTCGCAGCATGCCACAGGGGCACTTCTCCGAGCTTGCGGTCCTTGACATCATCGGCAATTCTTTGCAGATATTCTCTGAAGCTCCGAAAAGAGGTTTCCACCACGCGGACATGCAACTGATCGAAGCTATCCTCAAAAAAGGCCGTCACGGCCACGGGGGCTGGATAGCGACTCTCGGGAATAAGCGCCGCAAAAAATCCGTAAGTCCCGTCAGCAGGAATGACATAAGACAGGGGTTTTCTGACCTCCTTCTGGATGAGCACCACCTTTTCAGCCGCCTCATCCCGTTCCTCCACGTACCCTTTTTGAGAAAAACGATAAGCCGCCTGTTTGATGGTCTTTTGCAGGTTTTTTTGCTGGATGCTGTCCCGAAAGGTGAGGTACACCTTGAAGCTCACCAGAGAGGGATTCCTGCTCAATTTTTCCATCAACGCCGCAATCAGGTGCTCTCTCCCGGAGAGGGCCTGACGCAGGCTCCGGAGATAGTTCCCGAGGCTCTCGCCCTCGGGATCCTGGACCGCCAGGCGATCGGCAATCATTCCCAGTTCATGGACTTCTTCCGGGCTCAGATGGAATTCAATTTTTTTGTTCCTTTTGACATCCTGCTTCTTGCTCATCGTTCTCTCTGTCGAATTTGCGGAGGCACTTTCAGTGTCGGTGCATAGGGCGGCATTTCCTGTCCGATGCTGCCGGGTGCAAAACAGTAAGAGGAAATATGCACCGGGACATGGATCCTTATTACAACAGAAGCGGTCAATAAAAAAGCCCCTTTCACGCGCAGGTCGCGCGATTCGGGGGCTTCCGTTCAGTTGGATAGAAGTAAAACTTATTCTTCCGCTTCTTCCTGCGGTTCGATGACCAGAGAATCCGCCACGAGCTCCCAAAGATACTTCACTTCCACATCCATCATGTCGTATTCTTTGCGAAGGCTCTTCATGATCTGGTCGCGGCAGTTGTGGCACGGGGCAACCAGGAGCTTGGCCCCTGTATCCCTGATTTGCTTCGCCTTCGTACGGCCGTAGAAAATCCTCTCCTCGACATACGGGCTGGCCCATGCACCGCCGCCTGCGCCACAACAGAAATTGTTGGCCCGGTTGGGATACATGTCCACAAAATTCTCACAGCACTGCTGCGTTACCCAGCGCGGTTCTTCATAGTAGCCATGCCCGAAGGCCCGTTCGCCTTTGCGGGCGTAATTGCAGGGATCATGGTAGGTTGTCAATTCTTCATGAATGGACTTATCCACCTTGATCCGGCCTTCTTCGAGGTACATTTTCAACAGATCATGAACGCTTACGAACTTCACGCCTTCATTCGCATACCATTTTTGCAGACCAAGCCTGGTCGCATAATATGCATGCCCTCATTCGGGTAAGACGAGATATTCGCACCCCAATTCCTTGTAGTTCTTGACGATGCGCCCCACAATCTCTTTCATGGAAGCGTCGTCGCCCGTGAACAGGCCCCAGTTGACACCTTCCCAGTTCTCGGAAGTGGTCGTCCAGGATTCCTTGGCCGCATACAGGATGCGCCACCAAAACATCATGTCTTCGGGCTCTCCAAAAGGTTCTTTGGAGTTGATGGTAAAGAGGTACTTCGCGCCCTTCTTGTCCACCGGAACTTCAAAGCCGGGAAGCTCCTCGGCCAGCTCCGCTCCCATGTCCTCCAGCAGGAACAGGAAGTCTTCCTTGGGAATTCCCACATTGTTTCCGGTCTTCAAGCACATGGCGACACCTTTGTGGAGAACGCCGGGAACCTTCTCCCGGTCTCTCATGCCACGGGCAGACCGAATCAACGCTAAAAGGTCAATGTTCATGGGGCAGGCATGCTCGCAGCGCCCGCACAGCGTGCAGACCCAGGGCCATTTGGAATCGATAACTTCCTGGTCCATTCCCAAAAGGGCCAAACGAACCACCTTTCGGATATCCAGCCCATCTACTCCCGTGACCGGACAGCCGCCCGCACACGTTCCGCATGTCAAGCACAAGTCGGCATATTGGCTCGCCAACCTGCGCTTTTCACGCTTAGACAACAACAACGGCTCCATAAATTCTCTCCCCTTGTGTGTTTCACATGTTAATACTCGGCCATCAACCTATAACACACGAATCCTTGGTTTTAAAGCCTTTTTTGGAACTGTTGAGCATCCCGCGTTCCATGCGGCATGCCCCATGACTCACCGAAGCTAGTACTCATTGGGCAGGGTCGCCAGCTTTTCCAGCGTGAAGACCGGCCCATCCTTACAGACGTATTCCGTGCCGATGTTGCAGCGTCCACAAATGCCGATACCGCACTTCATGCGCATTTCCAGGCTTGAGATGATGCGATCGGGCGGAAAACCCAGCTCCGTCAGCACCGGCAGCGTGAACTTGATCATGATGGGCGGCCCACAGATGATGGCGTAGGCGTTGTCGGCGCTGGGCGCCTTCTCCTTCGTCACCGTCGGCACGAACCCCACGTTGTACTTCCAGTTGGGGTCCGTTGTACCGTCCACCGTGATGTGCATGTTGATGTCATCACGCTGCTCCCAGGTCGCCAATTCTTCCTTGTACAACAGAAGCCCGGGCATGCGCGCTCCATATACCACGTCGATGTTTCCATACCTGGATCGATTCTCCGGATCCAGCATGTAGACAATGGAAGAACGCAGCGTCGTGAAGGCAAAACCGCCTCCGATGATCACCAGGTTCTTCCCCTCCAGCGTGTCCCACGGGTACCAGTTGCCCAGGGGCCCGCGGACACCCATGATATCCCCCTCCTTCATGTTGTGGAGATGACTGCTCACCTTTCCCACTTTGTTCACCGTGAACATGATGAACCCTTTTTCCGTGGGCGATGAAGCGATTCCGATGGGAATTTCCCCCTGCCCGGCCACGGACAGCTCCGCAAACTGGCCCGGCATGTACTTGAATTTGACTTCATCCTCCGGATTGAGAAAGACCAGCTTGAAGGTCTTCTGATTCCGGTCTTCCGATTCCGTCACGACGGATTCGATCCGGACGGGATAAGGTAAATAAGGGTTGTGCACCTTTATTCCTCCATTTATAAAAAACGCAAGTGGCTCAGGCCGGACAGACGCAGCCGTCCGACATCAGGCGTGCCACCTGTCGTATATCGATATTGACCGGGCATGCTTTCACACAACGGCCGCAGCCGACACAGGCCACTCCGTTTCCATACTTGTCCGGATAGTATTTGAGCTTGTGCATGAAGCGCTGGCGCACTCGCTGGAGCTTCTGACCACGGGGGTTATGCCCCGAGCCGTGGTACGTGAAGAGGGGAAACATGCAGGCATCCCACAGCCGCATGCGCACCCCTTTGTCCTCTCTGACTTCGTCCTGAATGTCAAAGCACCAGCAGGTGGGGCAGACAAAGGTGCAGATTCCGCAGTTGATGCACGAAAACTGCACTTCTTCCCACAGGGGATCGTTGAAAAGATCCAGCATATTCTTCTGTACGAACGACTCCACCTCGAAGGCTTTTCCGAGGCTCCCTTCGGCAGCTTTCTTGAGATCGTCGATCTTTTGCGGCGCATCCCCAGGTGCCGGATCGCCCTCGATTCCCGCCAGAAGATCCTCTCCCTTCGGGGTCACCGCCTGAGCCACAAAACCGTCACCGACATCCACCAGCAGGACATCGAGCCCGGCCGTATCGAAGGGGCCGCCTCCCACGGACGTGCAAAAGCAGGTGGTGCATGGAGCGTTGCAGGCGAGTCCCACCAGGGTGGAGCATTCACGTCGCCTGGCCCACCACGGATCCTTGATATCGTGGGTATTGAAGTTGACGTCATCGAGCTTGAAAGCCCTGGCGTCACAGGGACGAATGCCCAAAATCACCCGCCCGGAATAATCCTGGGGAACTTCCTTCAGGATCCCCGCGTCGGGATTGTTCTTGTCCAGGGTGAATTCGAACATTTTCTCGGCCTGGGGGTGGAACAGTCCCTTGGGGGAGAGTTTCGTGTTCACATAATCGAGGTCCACATCCCCGGGCTGCTTCACCTGGTCAAATTCGTGATACTGGCCTTGAAATACCGGCCCGAAAACCCGGTACCGACCCATCCACTGCTCTACAACCCCGGGGAGCTTTTCCCGGGCAATATATATTTCCGACATGGAATCTCATCCCTTCTCGATTTACTTGATGAACGCCTGGGGATCGTCGGGCTGGAAGGCATCGAGGACGGGACGCTGATCCAGGCTCAAGCCGGCCTCGTATCCAAACAGCTCCTTCACATCCTTTTCGAGCTTCTTCGTAAACTGGCGTACTTTGATCCCCATGGGGCACACGCGCTCACAGCTTCCGCAATCCGTGCAGCGGCCCGCCAGGTGATAAGCTCTCAGGAAATGAAACGTGCGCGTATCCGTGGGATCGATGGTTTTACCCACCCACTGAGGACGGGACTCGTCCACAAAACATGTCGGGCAGTAACAGGCCGGACATGCATTGCGGCACGCATAACAGCGCACACACGTCGAAATGAGATCCTCAAAATATTGCCAACGTTCCTCGGGGTTCATCGCCTCGACCCTGCGGACATCGGCGTAGCGATCCACATCTTTCTGCTCCTCCACCAGCTCACCCACGAGCTCGTCATAAATCACCGGGTTGCGATGGATACAGATGGAGCAGTTGTCCTGCAGATATTCCCTGCGGTCCAGGGTCAGGTTCACACCCCGGCCCTTCACCAGAATTTTCCCGCCGGATTCCTCCACGTCGGTGGCTTCCCTGCCCTTGAGCTCGGCAGCGATGCGGCGCCTGTCGATCATCCCTTTGCAGGGAGCGCCCAGAATATAAAGATTTTCACGGGGGAATTGGTTTTCCAGGATATGCACCACGAGGTTGCGCGTGTCACATCCCTTGGCCACCACCGCCACCCGGTCTGTGCGCTTGGTCACGTAGTTGGCGAGGTTGATCCCGCAGTTGCCGTCCCAGTGGAGCTGCCCTGCCTGTTCGGCATTGTTGGCCAGGAAGGGCTCATTCATAAAGGGGATGGTTCCTTTGCGAAAACCGATGACTACATCCACTTTTTTTTCAGAGAGCAGCCGTCTGGCCGCCTCCCTTATCTTTTCGGTATATGCTTGCATCCGCTAAACCTCGGCTTCGTTCTTGATGAAATGTCGGGCCGGTCCCAATGCCTTCACCGTACTGACCACCTGGCGCGCCACATCGGCAAATTTCGTCGACTCCGCCGAAGAGACCCATGAGAAATGAACCCGTCCGGGCTCGATCCCCATGTGCTCCAGCAGTCCCTTGAGCAACGCAAATTTCCTCCGCGCGTAATAATTGCCTTCGATATAGTGGCAGTCCCCGGGATGACACCCCGACACCCACACCCCATCGGCTCCATGGCGTAAAGCCGAGAGAATGAACTTGGGGTTGATGCGCCCCGAACAGGGCACTCGAATGATCCGTATATTGGGCGGATACTGCATCCGGCTCACTCCTGCCAGATCCGCAGCTCCGTATGAACACCAGTTGCACAAAAACGCAACGATTGTAGGCTCCCATTGTGACATGTTTGGTTCTCCCAGCCATTCAAAGTCTTATCAGTGTTCGTCAACGCCTTTCAGCGTGCGTTGGAACGAAAGCCTCTTCAGCACGTTCAGATGTTATCGATCATGGCAAAAATCTGCGCGTCGTCGAACCCTCTCAGCCGGATGGCCCCTGAGCGGCAGGAAGCCACACAGAGACCGCATCCCTTGCAAATGGCGGGATTGATTTCGGCCTTCCCCGCATCCCGACCCGATTCGGTAAACTTCGGTGCGCCGAAGGGGCAGATGGCGACGCATGTCCCGCAGCTGCTGCAGAGGCTGGGATTGGTCACCGCCACGGTCCCTGCGAATTGGATCTTGTCCTTGGCCAGGAAGGTCGAAGCACGGGAGGCTGCTGCCTGGGCCTGAGCGATACTCTCGTCCACAGCCTTGGGCGAGTGAGCGAGACCGCACAGAAACACGCCGTCGGTGGCAAATTCCACCGGCCGCAGCTTGGCGTGGGCCTCGATGAAGAACCCTTCTGAATTTACGGGAACCTTGAAAAACTGGGACAACTCTTCTGTGGCGCCGGGAACGACCGCGGTAGCGAGCGTGACGAGTCCAGGCTCCAAGACGATGGGCCGCTGCAGGATATTTTCAAACGCCTCCACTCTCAGCTTCCCGTTCACCACATGAACCTGCGGCTTCCTGTCCAGGTTGTAGCGTATGAAAATGACGCCTGCCTTTCTCGCCTCCATGTAGAGGAGCTCTCGCTCTCCGTAAGTGCGCATGTCCCTGTAAAGGACATAGACGTCCATGTCAGGGTTGATGGTCTTCAGGTGCAGAGCGCTCTTCACGGAATGCGTGCAGCAGACCCGGCTGCAATACGGGCGATCGGGTTCGCGGGACCCTACACACTGAATGAAAACGGCACTTTCTATGGTTTTGAGAGAGGGATCGTTTTCACGCAGCCGCTCATCGAGCTCCTGGTGGGTCACGATGCGGGGATGCTTCCCATAGGAGTATTCCTGAGGCCGAAACTCCCTCCCGCCAGTGGCGACAATGGCCACACCGTGCTCCAGCACCTGAGCCTCTCCACCCCCCTGGACCGTGGTCTTGAAATTTCCCACGAAGCCTTCAACACCGGTCACTTTACTCTGGAGATGGACCGTAATGTCCGGATGGCTCAGGACACTTTCCGCCAACGCCTCGACATAAGGGCGAATCCCTTCGCCGCGCCATGTCTGGAAGAGTTTCAGGGCCTGTCCGCCAAGCCTCGACGATTCCTCCACCAAATGCACCGGATAGCCCTGGTCCGCCAGAGATCTGGCCGCCACCATGCCGGCGACACCACCGCCGATGACCAGGCCGCTCCGTGTCACGCTCAATTCCGGTTCCTGGAGGGATTCCAGAAGCGTCACTTTGGCCACAGCCATGCGCACCAAATCTTTGGCCTTTTCAGTAGCCTTGACAGGATCGCCGCTGTGGACCCATGAATCCTGGTTCCGGAGGTTGGCCATCTCAAAAAGGTACTTGTTGAGTCCCGCGTTCACCAGGGTTTCCTGGAAAAGGGGCTCATGCGTACGCGGGGAACAGGAAGCCACGACCACGCGGTTGAGTCCCTGCTCCTTGATGACTTCCGTCATTTTGACCTGGGTATCCTGGGAGCAGGTATAGAGGTTGTCCTCCACATAGACGACATAGGGGAGCGACCGCGCGTATTCGCGCACAGCGGGAACATCCACGACGCCGCCGATGTTGATGCCGCACTGGCAGACGAAAACCCCCACTCGCGGGCGTTCACCGAACACGTTGATTTCAGCGGGCTTGACCTTTTCCCGGGCCTGGGACCAACGGACGTCAGAGAGCAGGAGACTGGAAGCGGAAGCTGCCGCCGAAGCCTCCATGACGGACTGGGGAATGTCTTTGGGGCCCTGGAAAGTGCCGCAGACATAAACGCCCTCGCGGGAGGTAGCCACAGGGGTGAAGCTGGCTGTCCGCGCGAAGCGGTTTTCATTGATTTCTACGCCGAGGCGGCTGGCAAGATCCACCGTCCCCTGCTCCACCTGGAAGCCCACCGAAAGCACGACCAGGTTGAAGATCTCACTCTTCATCCGTCCGGCTTCATCGGCGTAGCTGATCTCCAGATCCCCGTCCCCTACGGGTCGAACGGTGTGGACACGGGAACGCACGAACTTGACGCCATGCTGTTCTTTGGCCTGATTGTAATACGCCTCGAATTCCTTGCCGTAGGTCCGCATATCCATGAAAAAGATCGTGGCATCCAGACCGCTGTGCGAATGCTCCTTGGCGATCACCGCTTCCTTGATGGCATACATGCAGCAGACGCCGGAGCAGTAGGCATTGTCACAGTGCTGCAGATCCCTGGACCCGACGCACTGCAACCAGGCGATCTTTTTGGGCTCTTCCCGATCATAGGGCCGCATGAGGTGGCCGCGGTAAGGACCGGAAGCACTGAGGATTCGCTCAAATTCCAGACTGGTGATGACATTGGGATGGTTGGCATAGTCGTAGGTGTCGAACTGCGCCGGGTCGAACACCTCGTTGCCCGTAGCCAGAATCACGGCTCCAACGTTGATTTCCAGTCGGCGGGGAGTATCCCCGTACTTGATGGCTTCCGCCAGGCAGGCCTTTTCACAGAGGCCGCAACCGATGCAGGCTTCCGGGTCGATGGAATAGACCAGCGGAACCGCCTGAGCATATTGGATGTATGTCGCAGCGCGGCGATCCAGCCCGCAGTTGTAATCGTTTACGGCCGTCACGGGACAGATCTGGGCACACTGGCCGCAACCCGTGCAACGGTCCGGATCGATGTAGCGGGGCTCGCTCTTGAGCTTCGCCACAAAATTCCCGGCTTCTCCCTCAAGGGCCTCCACTTCGGTGTTGGTGATGATGTTGATGTTGAGATGCCGGCCGACCTCGACCAGCTTGGGTGAGATGACTCACATGGCACATTCATTGGTGGGGAACGTCTTGTCCAACTGCGCCATCAAACCGCCCACCGTGGGAGAACGATCCACGAGATGGACAAAATACCCTGTGTCCGCCAGATCCAAGGCCGCCTGCATGCCGGCAATGCCGGCGCCCACGACCATCACTGCGCCTATTTTTCCACTTTTTTCTACATTTGCCATAACGATCCTGCTGTCACTTCCTCTGGTCTTTCAAAATTTTACAAGGCGACGGTGCAAGCGCAGCCGAGTGCCTTACCCGAAATTCAGACGCTCCAACACCTTCCCGTGTCGCGATCGGTTTCAAGCAGCCAGGCGGATGAATCTAGGAGTGGACCCCTCATAGCCGTGGAATTCCGCCTTGCCGGCTCGTTCAATGTCACTGAGAAGCTGAGAAACTGTATAAATGGGCAGTTGGCTCTTTGAGGCGATCTCCCGCACGGATTGAGGACCGTCTCGCAAGACCTCCAGGATCAAAGCCTTTTGGTACTCTTCCGCGGTCACCGACTCCAGGAAGTCATGGTATCGACTTTCGTCGATTTTCCTGCCGTAGACATTCTGTCTTTCGGTGACCTGCCGGTCCATGCCTATGAGCCACCGGAGCCGAGGAGAATTCAAGGCACCCTCGACTGCCGCCAGAGGAAGTTTGTATTTCTCGGAATCGAAAGGACCGAGCGCTTGAGTCACCCGACTCAGTTCCGTGATGAAATCGGCAAATATCTGGCCTTCTGCTGCACTGACCCACCGCAGCTTCGTGCGGTCCCGCCCGATGCCCGAAACTTCCAGAAGCTGCTCGACCACCTGCATGCGCTTTGAGGTATAGACATTACCTTCCAGGTAATGGCAGTCTCCGATGTGTCAGCCAAAGACAAAAACTCCATCAAAGCCGCTTTTTAGCCCCTCCACGACGTGGGAAGGATCCACGCGGCCCGAGCACATGGTTCGAATGACTCGAATCGTCGGCGGGTATTGGAACCGTGAAACACCTGCAAGGTCCGCCCCCGCATAGGCGCACCAATTGCACAAAAAGGCTAATATTTTCGGCTCGAACGTATCACTCATTTCGCGTCTCCCATTGAGGTTGAGTCCCCGGAGCTTTCGCTCCGGGGTTCTGAGAATCAGCTGTCGCTCCAAGCATCATGAGCCAAATGAAGGTCTAGTGTTTTTCAGGAACGTTATTGATGTGCACCACCCGCGCGAATTGCAGCGACAATTTGACGATCACGGAAATGCATCATATCGATGGCCTTCTGCGGGCAGGCCGCAGCACAAACGCCGCATCCCTTGCAGGAGGCCGAAATGGTTTCAGCTCTATAGCCCTTGCCCTGTATTTTGTGGAGCCGAATGGCGCCAAAGGGGCAGGAGGCTTCACACAAGCCGCACCCGATACACAGATCCTGATCCACCACGGATACGACCGGTTCCACTTCCACATACGGCTTGGCCAGTACACTGGCCGCACGAGCCGCTGCAGCCTGGGCCTGAGCGACAGACTCCTCGATGGGTTTGGGATAGTGGGCCAAACCGGCGATGAAAACGCCATCCGTCGCGAAGTCGACCGGACGAAGCTTCATGTGTGCTTCCAGGAAGAAACCGTCCTCATTGAGAGGTACCTTGAAGAACTGGGCGATTTCCTTTTGCCCCTTGGGGATCAGAGCGGTGGCCAGGTTCAAATAGTCCACATCGATCTGGAGGGGGACTCCCAGCACATGATCCTTCACGGTGATCTGCAGCTTTTCCTTACCGCCGACGCTCGTTTTGGTCACAACAGGCTTTTCGTCCCGGTCGAAACGGATGAACAGAACACCCATCTGGCGGGCTTTGCTATACAGGTCTTCACGGAGCCCATAGGTACGCAGGTCCCGATACAGGATGTAGACGTCCAGCTCGGGCTTCCTGGTCTTGAGCTCGATGGCATGCTGCACGGAAGCCGTACAGCAGATCTTGGAGCAATAAGGCCGCTCGGGCTCGCGGGACCCGACGCACTGGATGAAAGCGACGCTTTTCGCCTCTTCGAGCCGGTTGGGCTCTTTCTCAAAAAGCTCTTCCAGTTCATGCCAGCGTGTCACACGATCGCTCTGCCCGTAAAGATACGCCTCGGGCTTGAGGGAATGGGCCCCGATGGCGATGATGGCGACGCCGTGCTCGATGTCGCGGGTGGTGCCGTTGGACGCCACCGTCGTGTTGAACTGTCCGACAAACCCGTGGACATCCACGAGCTTGCTCTCCATCAAGACTTCGATATTCTGGTGCTTGAGGACGCGATCCTTCATGCCTTCAATGAAGCCCCCCACATCCTCGCCCTTCCAGGTTCGCCTGACTTTGAGACCATGCCCGCCCAGTTCGGCCTTTTCCTCCACCAGGTAGGTCTTGAATCCCTGATCGGCCAGGTTCAACGCAGCACTCATGCCGGCAATGCCGCCGCCGATGACGAGGGCCGACTGGTTGAGATCCACCTGCATGCGCTCGATGGGCTCCAGCAGAGCTACTTTGGCCACGGCCATGCGCACCAGGTCTTTGGCCTTTTCCGTGGCCTTTTCGGGCTCGGACTGGTGTACCCAGGAATCCTGGTCCCGGATGTTGGCCAGCTCAAAAAGGTACCGGTTCAAACCCGCTTCCCGGATCGTCTCCTGGAAGAGAGGCTCATGGGTACGGGGGGTGCAGGCCGCCACCACGATGCGGTTCAGCTTATGCTCCTTGATGGCATCCCGAATCAAACTCTGCGTATCCTGGCTGCAGGTAAACATGTTGTCGGCGACATAAGCCACATCGGGGAGCGATCTGGCATAATCTCGAACGGCCGGAACATCCACAACACTGCCGATATTGATTCCGCAGTGGCAGACAAAAACGCCGATGCGGGTTTCTTCCGGCGTGTAGGGCTCCTCGGGCGGATAGGTTTTTTCCTTCGTGAGGGCGTTGCGCGCACCGGCCAGCAGAGCAGCCGAAGCGGCTGAGGCGGCCGAGGCTTCCATGACGGAGTAAGGAATATCCTTGGGACCCGAGAAGGCACCGCAGGCGAAGATCCCCGGCCTGGAGGTGGCGACGGGGGCGAAGCTGCTCATTTCCGAAAAACCGCTGTCGTCCAGCTTGATCTGCAGGCTGTCGGCCAACTGGCGCACATCGTTGGAGACTTCCAGCCCGATGGAAAGGACCACCATGTCGAAGACTTCAGACTGAAGCTTGCCGTTTTGATCCACGTATCCCAGCAGGAGATCATCGGAGCCCGGTGCCGCCGCTTCGATACTGTGGATGCGCGAACGGATGAAGCGCACGCCCGCCTCGTTTTTGGCACGGTCGTAATAGCGCTCGAATTCCTTCCCGTAAGTGCGCATATCCATGAAAAAGATGGCCGTGTCCAAACCCTCTTTGGAATGCTCCTTGGCGATGACCGCTTCCTTGATGGCATACATGCAGCACACGCCCGAACAATATCCATGAGCCCCGTGATGGATGTCCCGAGACCCAACGCACTGCAGCCAGGCGATCTTCTTGGGAGCCTTCCGATCCGACGGGCGCTCCAAATGGCCTTCGAAAGGACCGGAGGCGCTGAGGATGCGCTCGAACTGCATACTGGTGATGACGTTGGGAAATTTCCCGTAACCGTAGGTATCGTAAACCTGGGGGGCAAAAGGCTGGAAGCCGGGGGCCAGGATGACGGACCCCACCTGGAGCGTGTGGGTTTTGGGCTTCTGGTTGAAGTTCACTGCACTCGCCGGGCAAAACTTCTCGCACGCTTTACACTTGCCGCTCTTGAAATAAATGCAGTTGTCCGCGTCGATGACATACTTCAGGGGAACCGCCTGGGGATACTTGACATAGGCCGCCTTGCGAGGTCCGAGGCCTTCATTGAAGGCATCTTCCACCTTCTTGGGACATTTTTCCGCACAGACACCGCATGCAATACACTTATCCATGTCGATATAGCGTGGACGCTCCTGCACCGTCACCGTGAAATTACCGGCATCCCCTTCGATGGCCTGGACATCCGCCATGGTGATCAACTGCACATTCAGGTGACGGCCGCCCTCCACCAATTTTGGTGAAAGAATACACATTGAACAGTCATTCGTCGGGAACGTCTTGTCCAACTGCGCCATCACACCGCCAATCGAGGGGCTTTTCTCGACCAGATACACGTAATAGCCGGAATCAGCCAAATCGAGAGCCGATTGCACGCCTGCAATACCCCCCCCCACCACCATCACCGCACCAGTTACTGGGTTTGAAGCATTTTTTTCATTCATGAACATCCACTCCGTAAGCGAACTTTTTTTAACATCAGACCTGGATTCAGTATTGAAAACTACATCCGCAGCATACCGCCAGCCACTCCGTAGGCCGCAGATTTGCCCACCCGCCTCATGTGATTACAATCACAAACCGCCACACAGTTCCACGCCCAGATATCTTCCAGGTAAAACAAAAAAGGTCAGCTGCGGCTGGTCCCTTCCCCATAAATCACGACGTTTCGATTCTTCAGAGTTTTATTGTATATAAATAATGTTGAGGCAACAACACCAAAAAAACTTTTTGAGGCAAGTAAGGAGCCTTCAGGGAGGATGCGCGAAGAAGCAGTGTCGTCAGTTCCGATTCTCTATACCCATTCCACTCGCAAGCCCCTTCATTTCAGGTCCATTTTGCTGAAAGAGTGACAGTGTAACCGACTCAGACCGCTCCTCCCCGGAATTTCCGACCGTCGATTCTCCGGGGCCTTGCCATGCATGAGCAATCATCGTCCCTTCGTGTGACATCGGTCACATCACCCTGGTTCGTTATCATCAATTAACTCAGCATTTTTCATAAACCAGTGCAGGAATCAAGTCAAGGCGATTGACAGGAAAATTCTCCTTTTTCATACACGATGAAGAGACTCAGGCGAAACACAAAAAAAGTTGTGAAGGAGAATCAATACTGTCATATTGCATCCATTAGCTCAGGCTGCTCCCCCGGCGACAATGCTGTTGACTTAACCAATTTTTGTCATTCCGGCGAAAGCCGGAATCCAGGAAAATGAAGACTTTCTGGACCCCGGTTTTCACCGGGGTGACGTTAGGTCAACAGCATCATCCCCCGACGGGGGCAGTCCAGCGACGCTTCCACACACATGTTGAGAATCTCTTACGAGGAGTCCTTCCATGATAAAAACGTTGGCCGTAATGACGAGTGGGGGGGATTCCCCCGGGATGAATGCCGCCATCCGGGCTGTAACCCGTAGGGCTCTGGATCGCAAGCTCAAAGTCTACGGAATTTACGATGGCTATGAAGGCCTGGCGAAAGGAGGAGATGCAATCCGGCAGCTCAAATGGGAAGATGTCGGCGGTCTGCTCCAAAGGGGCGGCACCTTCCTCGGCACGGCGCGTTCGGAAAAATTCAGAACCCGGGAGGGGCGCTGTCAAGCCGTCCGCCAGATGCTCGAGCACAAAATCGAGGCCCTCGTCGTCATCGGGGGTGACGGGTCCCTCAGCGGCGCCCATGCCCTTGCTCAGGAGTGGCCCGAGCATGTGGAGCAGCTTCGTAAAGAGCATGACGAATTCTCATCCAGGGGTGAGATCTCGAACCTTCAAGTCATCGGCCTGCCGGGGTCCATCGACAATGACCTCTTTGGAACGGACATGTCCATTGGAGCCGATACCGCTCTCAACCACATCCTTCATGCCATGGACAACCTCACCTCCACAGCGGCCTCCCACCAGCGCACCTTCGTCATCGAAACGATGGGAAGGCACTGCGGCTATCTCGCTTTGGCCGCGACACTTGCCGGAGGCGCCTCCTGGGTCCTGGTGCCGGAGGAAGAACTGGAACTGCGCTGGCACCAGAAGATGGTGGATGCCATCGACAAGGCGCGCAAAATCGGCCGCCCCCACCACATGGTCATCGTGGCTGAAGGCGCCAGGCACCCAGACGGTCTCGTCATCACCTCCAATGACATCAAACGCATTCTAACGGAACGCCTGGGCCTGGATGTCCGAGTCACCGTCCTCGGGCATGTTCAGAGGGGAGGCTCGCCCACGGCATTCGACCGCATCCTGGCCACACGGCTGGGCGTCGCAGCCGTCGATACTCTGTTGGACGCTCCGGGCGCACCCCACTGCCACATGTTGGGGCTCGTGAGAAACGAGGTCGTCGCCACGCCCCTCACCACCGTTGTGGAAAAGAGCCGAGCCGTGGGGTTGGAGATCGAAAACGGAAACTATAGCCAGGCCCTGGAGCTGCGGGGCGAGAGCTTCAAAAATACGTTGAAGCTCGTCAAGACCCTGACCCGAATCCTGCCGGCTCAAGAGCGACGTGACGACGGCGTCGTCGCCATCCTGACGGGAGGAGCCGATGCGCCGGGAATGAACACCGCCGTCAGCGTGGCCGCACGTTGCCTCCTCAACCAGGGGATACCGGTCCTGGGCTCCAGAGACGCCTTCATGGGCCTCATTCGCGGAGACTTCATGGAGCTCGACTGGGATGAAATGGTGGGATGGGTCAACCGACCCAGCTCGGAAATCGGAACCGCCCGCATCGATTTCAAGCCTGCGGACCTGGCCATGATCGCCGAAAACATCCAAAAGCACCGCATCAAGGGAATCATCGCCATCGGCGGGTGGGGAACCTATGTCAAAATCGCGGAATTGGCTGCACAGCGCGAAAATTTTGACGCATTCAATATTCCCATGGTGCTCGTTCCCGCCAGCATCGACAACAATCTTCCCCTCACTGAGTACTGCGTGGGCACCGACACCGCTCTCAACAATATCATCGAGGCTATTGACAAAATTCGGCATACCGCCGGCGCCACCCGGCGCACCTTCATCGTTGAAGTCATGGGCCGGCAGAGCGGATTCCTCGCCCTCATGAGCGCCCTGGCTTCGGGAGCTGAAAAAGCCTACATTCCCGAAAAGGGCATCAGCCTGGCGGAATTGAACACGGATGTGGAAAACCTGAAAAAAAGCTTTCAATACGGCAAGAGGCTCGTGATCTATCTGCGCAATGAGATGGCCTCCTTCCACTACACCACGGATTTCATAAGACGTTTGCTGGAGGAAGAAAGCAAGGATCAATTCGAGGTGCGTACAGCGGTCCTGGGGCATGTACAGCGCGGCGGTATTCCCACGGCCTTCGATCGCATCCTGGCAAGCCGAATGGGATCGACGGCGGCCTTGACGCTCATCAATGCCATGCAGGAACAGTCCACGGAAATCTCCGTGCTTGCCTTGAGCGGCCGGGGAACCACCACCTTCCCCCTGCCTGAAGCCATAGAGGAAATGGACCTGGAGCGGGGCCGCCCGAAGCACCAATGGTTTCTGCAGCTCATCGAGACAGCGGACGCTCTCGCCAAGGTCCACGCCGGAAGCTCCGAGCCCGCGGGCACTCAAGCCGGGAACCGCACATAAAAGGATTCTTTTTCAGTTTCTCTTTCAAGTGGCATATATAATGCTCATACGTCGACCATTATCCGGTGCTCAATATTAAAGAATGATTTGCCGAAGGAGATTCAAAGAAAGAGATCCCTCATGATTGACCTTCACAATCACATGCTTCCCGGATTGGACGATGGGGCGCTCAACTGGAAGCAAAGCCTGGCTATGGGGCAGATGGCCGTGGAAAACGGTATTCAAGGGATCGTCTGCACACCTCACTGGGTGGTGGGCCATTTCGAAAACAGGAGAGCAGTCATCGTCGGGCAGGTGAAGACTCTCCAGGAGAAGCTCCAGTCGGCAGGAATCCCTCTGAAGGTTTACCCGGGCGCAGAGCTGCACCTGGACTTCGATATTCCGGAGAAGATCCTGTCGGGTGAACTCGCCACCCTCAACGATACCGGAAGATTCGCCCTCATCGAACTGCCCATGGATGTCGTTCCACGGAACATGAAGCACTTCTTCTGGAGGCTCCAGGCTGCAGACATCACGCCCATTATCAGTCATCCCGAACGCAACAATGCCTTGCGCAGACATCCGTCGAGGCTGTTCCGATGGGTGCAGATGGGCGTGCTCACGCAGGTCACAGCGGCAAGCCTCATGGGACGCTTTGGAACGGATGCGCGGAAATTTGCCGTCTCTCTTCTGGAGCACCGAATGGTGCACATCATCGGAACCGATGCTCACGACACAGGGGACAGGATCCCTCAACTTTCAGAAGGTCTTCGGGAAGCCGAAAAAATCGTCGGCAAGGAGACAGCCCGGGAGATGGTCCTTGAGAATCCGCAGCACATCCTCCAGGGGGAAGCGGTCCGCACCCGTGATCCCATCCCCTATCCAAGCCGCCAAGGATCATCGCGGTTCAAGAAATTCGCATCTTTTCTCGGCCTGGGCGGGAGAACCAATCCTCCCTGAATGCTCCCCCGACCGAGGGTAGAGCGGCCCCCCCCTTTTCATTCCCATCCCGCGTATTATCATAAGACATGGGAGAACAGGTGATGTTGAAGACATCTCTCTTGCTCAACGGCAGCTTTCTCCCCGGGGAGAGTCAGGTTCCCCCCTCCTTTCCTGACTCTCCTTCCTTCAATATCCATCACTGACTCCATTCGCAGTCAAGATTCCCAATATTTGCGGTGAGGCGCCGAAAATGACCCATGGCCTCTTTTTCGCCGGCACATACACTATCCCTCCAGCAATGAATTGGCCTTGAGAGGCGAATCAGAAAACCCGCTGAAGGAAGCGATGGCCTTTAAAACTAAAAATGGCGCCATCACGCGTGATTTCTTCGAGACGCAACCCGGAAGACACTTCATCGCCTTCACGCCGGGTGCGGCCATCGATGATCACCATGCGGTCCGCAGGCTTTTGTGCGTAGACGAAGACGGAGAATGACATCTTGGGAACTTTCATCTGCACATCCAGCGGCAGATCCTTCAACGCAGGGACTCCGGCCTTTGCACTTTTTTCTCCGGATGAAAGTGGAGCCGGGGTCGAGGGAGGAGGAGGCGCAGGCCGGGACTGAACCGGTGGGGTCGTATCTTTGGAGTTCAACAAGGCTTCAAGGAGCTCCTTGGGATATTCCGCGGGACTCGAAGCCTCCGGATCAAATCTCGAGGAGATTGCGGGCGCTTTATCCTTCGCTGGTTTGCCCTTCCGTTTCTCAATAGCTGCACCAGGAACCGGGACAGCTGCATCAGAAGAAGAAAGGCCTTCGAGAGTCTCTGGGGGAGGTTTGAGATTCGCATCCCTTCCCCCTTGGGCGCCGGCTGCCGGGAGAGGGTTCTCCTTCTTGACCGGAGACGGTGTTGCAACACTTGCTCTGGGGGTGTGTACGGGAGCGTCCGTTTTAGATACCGCACTATCGCCCGCCCCGGGGGACGTTGTCTCGGGCTTTGGCAAAGAGCGATCCGAAGAAACTTCCTGCTGCGGTGCAACTGCTGCCGTCTGGACGGGCTCTTCCGCCGCAGCCTTGGGGGAATCCCCTTGACTGTCCCTTTTGGGGGAGGGATCACCGGCAAC
>DAIQOB010000002.1:0-28341 GCA_036788075.1 Syntrophobacteraceae bacterium | reverse complement strand
TGATATTGTAACAGGTGGGCAGTCCGATCCCAATGCCTTTGCCCGCCGGTTTCGTGGTGAAAAAGGGCTCGAACAGTTTGTCCAGGTGCTCGGAAGGGATCCCGGTCCCAGTGTCCTCCACCGCCAGTCCGACCCACTCCTCTTCCCCCGAACGCCGGGAAAAGGTGCGCAGGGTGATGCATCCCTTCTCACCGGTCGCGTCCAGGGCGTTGAACAGGAGGTTGAGGATCACCTGCTTCAACTGGGAGGCATCCCCATAGATGGAGGGGAGGGGATCCTGAAGCTTCAGGCGGATGTGTTCCCTGGGGTATGCCTTCAAGTGATTTTGAAGGAGCTTCAATGTATCTTGAATCACCGAGTTCAAATCCAGCGAGCAGAAATGGTTGGATTTGGGGCGGCCGAAATCCAGCAGGTTCTGTACGATCCCCTGGCACCGTCGACATTCTTTCAAAATGATATCGATGTATTCGTCGAAGTCTTCCGCAAGGTCGGGATCGACTTTTTCTTTCTGGCGCGGCAGGCGGCGCTTCAATCCTTCGGCAAATCCCGAGATGGCTGTCAGGGGATTGTTGATTTCATGAGCGACTCCGGCTGCCAGCGCGCCCACTGTCGCCATTTTTTCCGCCTGATAGTACTTGGCCTGATATTCTTTCTCTCGCGTCACGTCACGCTTCAAAACCAGGATGTGGCAGGGGGCGCCTTCGGGGTTGCGCAGGGGAGAAGCCGTGATTTCAAAATGCCTGTTTTTCCCGTTGACGGGAAAAATCTCCAGCTGTCTGCAGACCTGGTTGGTGGCCAGGGCGATGGCCATGGGACAGGAGGCGCAGCGGCATTCCTGCCTCCGGAAGGCCTGGAAGCAGAACTTTCCCGCGGGATCGGTTTCCTCAAAGACATTGTAGAACACCTGGTTGACGGAGGTGATCCGGAAGTCGAGGGAGATGATGGCCATGACATCGGTGATGCCGTCCAATATGCCCTGAATGTGTCGCCGCTTCAGCTCCAGCTTCAGGTTGGAGGCCTGGAGCTCTGCCACCTTTTCCTGCACCTCTTTGAAAAATCCGAGCTTGGCATATTCGATGCCGATGAGGTCCTCCAGAGTCGGTTTTTGGCTCATCACCAGGCCTCCCGGCAGATGTGGAGGAGATCTTCCCAACCGGCAGGGCGGGGGTTGGTGAGCAGACAGACGTCGTTGACGGCCATTTTACAGAGGTCCTCCAAACGGGAGCGATCCTGAACAATTTCCCGGAGACGCACCGGGACATTCAGTTCTCCGCAGTAAGTCTCCAGCATTTCGATGCCCGCCGCAGCCGTCTCAGGGACGGAGCCCAACGGTCGCCCCAGAAGGATTTCACCGATGACGGCGATTTTTTCGGTGCAGGCAGACAGATTGAACCGCATGACATGGGGAAGCAGAATGGGATGCACGAGTCCGTGCAGGGTGTCGAACATGCCCCCCAGGGAATGCGCCAGGGCGTGCTCCGCCCCCAGCCCGGCATTGCTGAAGGCCATCCCGGCGGCAGTGCTGGCGATGCTGAGCTGTTCGAGGTGCTCCAGAGACCTCGTCGCCACGGCCGGCTTCAGATGCTGTAAGATCAGCCGGATGGCCTGGAGAGACTGCACCTCCGTGAAGGGTGAGGAAATCTTGGAGACATAAGATTCGACGGCATGGCACAGGGCGTCGATGGCGGCCGCTATGATCAGTTTCTGGCTTTTGGTCTCGAGGATCAGGGGGTCGATGATGGAAATATTGGGCACAAGAGTCCGGCTGATGATGGACATCTTTACCTGCCGCTCCACGTCGGTGATGATGGAAAACTGCGAAATATCCGAACCGCTGCCCGCTGTCGAGGGAATGAACACCATGGGGGGCAGGGGGCGGTGAATGCGGTTGGCGCCTTCATAATCCTGGATTTTCCCCCCGTTGCTCGCCACCAGGGCGATTCCCTTGGCGGCATCCATGGGACTCCCGCCCCCCAGGGCGATGATGACATCGGCGCCCTGCTGGAGATAATATTCCGCTCCCTTGTGAGTCTGAAAATCTCTCGGGTTGGAAACCACCTCGGAATAATAGACCCAGCGCAGCTTCTCGGCCTCAAGAACTTCAATGACCCGCGCTACCCAACCGGCCTCTTCCAATCCCCGGTCGCTGACCAGAAAAACTTTTTCGCCCCCGAGCTGTCGTGCGCAAAGCCCGGTGTAGCTCAGGCTTCCGCGTCCGAAAATGACTTCAGGGATAGAGAATTTGTGCACTTTGGTCATGAATAACACCCCCATTCCGGGTGGGAGGGAATGTAGAATCGACGAACATCGCCAAGTGATTCATAACCAGAAGAGAGCTCTGAGGAAAGACCGAGAGGCAAACCTTCTTCCGAGGTATCGAAGGGAGCTCTAACGAAAGCAGCCCTGCGATACCTCGGAGCGACCGGTCTGTAGCTTCAAGGAGCCTTTTGCATGTCTACCAGTTGAACACCTGGTCGAGCTCTTCGTCCTTGACCTGGAAGGTGATATTGTGAGGGGCGACAGGGGTGTTGGTAAAAAAACGCGGCAGCCGGTCGTGCTGGGCCGTGAATCCTGCTCGGGAGTTGAAGTCGCGTTCGGTCTTCAGAATCTGCTTGCCGAGCGCCGTCACGTCGTCGCCCGTGAGGTTGAGCCCGTGGAAGGAGTTCAACATATCGATGAGGGCCTGAAACGTTTCGGGCTGGTCCATGAGGGCGAAGGCAATGAAGAGACACATGCCCGTGGAATCGATAGCTGCCGTGGCAATCTGCAGGTTGCGGGAGAGCTCCACCTGGCCTTCGGGCTTGAGGGGATCCACCTCACCGCCGACTTTCAGGATGTTCGTGGCCACAGCATAGCCTGCCGTGTGATCAGCCCCCATGGGGCTCGTGGCGTAGGTGACGCCAATACCCTGGACGGCCCTCGGATCATAGGCGGGAAGGGCCTGGTTCTTCACAACGGGAACCCGCTCCACGCCGAACGCTTTGCCCGTAACCCCTGCTCCGCTGCCAAGAATGCGGCCGAGAGGCGTACCTTTCCCCACCTGGTGCACCAGGTCGATGGCACCCTTGGAATCCCCGAACGGAATCAGTCCGGCCTCCATGGCCACACCGATGGTGACTCCCATTTCGATGGTGTCGAGCCCGTAATTGTCGTCCAGAAAATCCAACATGGCGATGTCGTCAAGATCGCAGATGCCGCAATTGCCGCCATGGGCCCATACCGTCTCGTATTCGGGTTGCTTGGTGAGGTAATGTCCATCCTTGTCGTTGTAAATCCCCGAACAACGGATGACACAGCCACGATGACACCCGTGGGTGGCAAGACCTCCCCGGGCCGTTTCGGTTTCGGCCTGGGTTTCACCGCTGATCTTATGAGCGCTTTCGAAGCGGCCTTCTTTGAAGTTGTAGGTGGGGTACCCGCCCGCTTCGTTGAGGATATTGGTGAGAATGTTGGTCCCGTAAGCGGGAAGCCCCTGCCCCGTGACAGCGTGGCCTCGAAGGCCTGCCACAAACTTCTTGTTGGCTTCCTTGTACTTCTCGGGATCCTTGGGAGAACGCATCTTGGCACCCGTGTCGTCCAAAACGATGACCTTGATGCACTTGGAGCCCATGACGGCTCCGAGTCCCCCACGTCCGGCATGGCGCGTCGGCCTGAGTTCGGGGTCCGTACAGGCAATGGAGGCGGCGCACATTTTCATCTCGCCGGCGGTTCCGATGGAGATACAGGCGATCTGGTCTCCATATTCCGCTTTCATCTTCTCAATGAGATCATAATTGGGGAGCATCTTGAGAGAATTGTCTTTCTCGATTTTGACGCCGTCCTTATTGATGAAGATCTTGTAAAGGTCGTCGCCCTCGGGCTTGCCTTCCAGAACGATGGCCGCATAGCCCAACCGCGCCAGCACCTGGGCGGGCTGCCCCCCTGAGTTGGCTTCCTTGATGCCTCCCGTGAGCGGGCTCTTGGCGCCGATGGAAAGGCGGCCGGACATGGCACCCGTGGTCCCGCTGAGAGACCCGGGCGCGATGATAAGCTTGTTTTCAGCCCCCAGAGCATGACAAAGGGGGGGGACTTCTTTGGCCACGAGGGTCGAAGTGAGGCTCCGTCCCCCCAAACCGGTGTAGGCGCCTACAGGCTCCTCTTTGGCTTTTGGACCGCCCTGTGCTCCCGTGTCGATGCGTAAAATCTTGTCCATGGAATCCATCCTCCCGAGTCTGGAAAATTTGGAAAGCTAGATTTGCCCTCAATAAGGCACATTCTGTCTAATGTGTTCAGGAACTTATCGTTTCCATTCTGAACACCAGGCGATCCACAACGGACCGAAGCTGCCTTTCCTAAGAACATATTCCAAGTTCCTTGTAAACATATCAATTTTGGCACAATATCCAGCTGTTAGAGCTTTTGGAGGTGAGCTTGTCATCCAATCAAATTAGAGGTATATATGTAGCCCTTTGGAGAGTATACCCTTGAAGCAATGACCTCCCACAGCGATGGCATCCCTTCAGCTCATGCCTTGTGAATTTGCTGCCGGAAGTCGGTGTACCGGGAGCCGGGAGCGGCCCATCTTTTCTGGCATTTTCCGGCAGGATTGCTTAGGATCGTTCAAAATACACACCTTTCTTACAGGTAAGAAAGATTCATATTCTGGGGGATTGATATGCAAATGAAACGTGTTGCACTCTGGATGGCAGCTTTTTTTCTCTCTCTGTCTTTTCTGTCACCTTCCGTGGGACTGGGTGTGGAAAGATCTGCAGCCAGGAAGGCCAAGGTACCCGGCGCCTCCGGGAAGGCTGCGAAAACAGAGCCCGCTCAGACGAGCACGGCACCTTCGGAAGCCTCTCCGGGTCAGATCGATGCCCGGGGTGCTGTCCTGCTGGAGGTGTCGACGGGTAGCCTGCTCTTCGAACAAAATGCCGATGAGGTCATCGAGCCCGCTTCTTTCACGAAGATCATGACGCTCTACCTGGTCTTCCAGGCACTCAAACAGGGGGCCATCCATCTCAATGACGAAGTGTACATCAGCGAGGCGGCCTGGCGAACAGGGGGCTCCAAAATGTTCGTGGGGATAGGGAGCAAAGTCCCTCTGGAGGATCTACTCAAGGGCATTGCCGTGGTTTCTGGCAACGATGCCTGCGTGGCGGTGGCGGAGCATGTGGCGGGGAGCCTTGACGCCTTTGTGGATGCCATGAATCAGAAGGCCAAAGAGTTGGGAATGACCAGGACCCATTTCGTGAATCCTCATGGATTGCCCGCCGAGGGACAGGTGACGACCCCTCGGGATATGGCCACCCTCGATCTGTCCTATCTCCAGCACTTTCCCGAATCCCTCAAGTATCATTCCATCAAGGAAATCTCGTATAACGGGATCATGCAATACAATAGAAACCGCCTCCTCCTGAGGGATTCGACGGTGGATGGCTTGAAAACGGGTTTCGTGGCGGAAGCCGGCTATCACCTCTCGGCCACGGCGGTACGCGACGGGATGCGTTTGCTCGCGGTGGTCATGGGCGCGGCGAGTCCTTCAGTGCGTGAGCGCGAAGCTTCGAAGCTCCTCAATTATGGATACCGCTACTATACCCTGGTCCAACCCTTTCCTCCAGGCCAGCCGCTGAAGAAGGTGAAGGTCTGGAAGGGAAAGAAGGATGAGGTGGATCTTTATCCCGTCGAGAGTCCCAACTTCCTGGTCCGCCAGGCACAAAAGAATGTGTTGAAGTGGGAGGTACAGGTACCGGATGAAATCACGGCTCCCATCACGGCAAAGCAGCCCGTCGGGCAGGTGGTCTTTTTCCTGTCGGACGAGCCCAAAAGGATTGTGCCACTGGTGAGCCAGGAGGATATACCACAGGGAAACTGGTTCAAAAGGGTGTGGCAGACGTTGCTGGCCGTTCACAAAATCAACTGGCGATGGTTTACAGGGATCATGGGGGGAATTGCTCTTTTCATCATTGCTTTGCTCGCCGTCACGAGGATGCGCTCTTCCTCAAGGCGGTCCCGGTCCTTCGGCAGGTAATTTTTCACTCCAGGCTTGTCCACAAATACAAAAGCGTGGATGCCGAAGGATGCAGCCTTGTTCAAGGTGCATCCTCCGGTCTCTCCACGCCTCTGTATGGAACGGATGGAGCTCCGGGTGGGTGAGCCTATCGGCGGCTCTTCTTTTTGGTGAGATTTCCTATCTCACAGGAAGGCGCCATTCAGGAAGGGATCCCCAGCTTGGGAAATATCCAGCGATTGATCAAAAACCATCCGACTGCTGCCGCGATAAGAAGAAGCAGGTCCCAGGTCATCGTTGTCTCCAAGTTTCTCTAACAGTCTAAGGGTGAAACCTCAAAAAAAGAGGCGATTCAACCGATCGGTCGCTTCAGCTTCCAGCCGAAGTGCTCTCAACATCACTTGAATCCCCCGCTGGGACCGACGGAGTCGGAGCTCGACGCACCTTCCGTTCCCGTCGCCTTGCAGAAACAGGACAATACACGTTCCACAGCGTGCCCCTCGCATTGTGGACACGCCACCTGGTCCTCGTCGGAGGAATTCAACACCAGGACTTCGAAATCACTCCGACAGTTTTTGCATCGATACTCGTAGATGGGCATGCTTGCGTTCTATCCCTCCCTGAAAAGGATCACTGGTTGTTGCGTTGAGCCTTGGGGCTTTGAAATGCCTCCGTCTAAAAAACTCGATAAGAATAATGTTTCTCACGAGACTTTCAAGAGGAGAAAACTGGAGCCCACCGCGCCACGAATCTCCAAGCCGGTTCAGGATGCATCGGCCGCTCAGTCTGCCTTGGCGGGAATGGGCCATTCTCCCCGGCTCACCAGCACCTCCTTGTAGGCCGACAGCGCCGCGTTGACTGCGGGGAAGCCTGCGTAGATGCCGATTTGAAAAATAGTCTCCCGCAGCTTATCGGGAGGAGTTCCCACATTGAGCGCCCCATGAAGGTGAACTTTGAGCTCGTCGATTTTCTGCAGGGCCGCAAGAGCGGCGACGGCGATCATCTGCCGTTCGGGCAGAGGCAGTATTTCGCGGGAGTACATATTTCCCGTGATGAAGAGGGAGAGATCACGCGCCAGCCCGGGATCGAATTCCTTCCACAGACGATAAGGGACGTCTATGGCCACGGGACCGGTGAAAAGAGCCTTTGCCGTCTTCTGTGTTCTTTCTACAACGTCTTCTTTTCCCATAAAATTACCTTTCGTAAATTTCCAATGTGAGATTCTGCTGTTTCCAGTCTGTACAGGTGCTCCATGGTTAATATATAAGGGCATGCCGGTGCTGTGGAGCATCCTCTGGAACCTTGCATCGGCGAGGTGAGCATTGCCGATTTTCTCAAAGTTGACAAGAAAGAAGATAGCCTTTAAGGTAGCAAAGTTTTGAATTCAGAGAAAAATATTGAAAGAAACAGAGATGAGGAGAAATCATGAAATCTTGCGAGTCAAAATCTTGTTCGAGTTGTGCAAGCAAAGATAAGAAGTCCAAAGATGAGCTGATTGAGTGCAAGCTGGCTCGGATCAAGCATAAGCTGATTGTCATGAGCGGGAAGGGCGGGGTGGGCAAGAGCAGTGTCGCGACCTATCTCTCGCTGGCTCTGGCTCAGAAGGGATACCAGGTCGGCCTGATGGATGTGGACCTGCACGGCCCCAGCATTCCCAAGATGTTCGGACTTCATGGGCTGCTCAACATCACTCCCGAGCAGGAGATCATCCCCCATGAATATCGGCCGAACCTGAAGGTCGTATCCATAGAATCCATGCTGGAGGACACTGATTCGGCGGTCATCTGGCGAGGGCCTCTGAAGCACGGCGTCATTCAGCAATTCATCGCCGATTGCAAATGGGATGACCTGGATTTTCTCGTCGTAGACTGTCCTCCGGGAACAGGTGACGAACCCCTGAGTGTGGCGAAGCTGATTCCCGGAGCCAAGGCGGTCATCGTCACCACGCCCCAGGAAGTGGCGCTGGCTGATGTGCGGAAGTCCATCAACTTCTGCCGAAAAGTGAATATGGAAATGGCAGGCCTTGTGGAAAACATGTCGGGGCTTTTCTGCCCTCACTGCAATGAATTCATTCCCATTTTCCGCACCGGCGGCGGGCAGAGGACCTCCGAGCAGATGAAGATTCCCTACCTGGGAGCACTGCCTTTCGATCCTGCGGTCGTGGAAGGCGGAGACCTCGGACGGCCCGTCCTGGAGGACGACAAGGAAACGCCCTTCACGAAGGCCGTCGTCGCGTTCGCCGATGCGGTCCTCGAAAGGCTAAAGGACAGTCCGCCTCCCTCTTCGGAAAAGGACCAGACGGTTCACTGAGAAGACATTTTACTCACAAGAGAAGGATTCAAGGCAACTATGTTCAACATCTCTCTGGAACAGAGCTCCCTGACGGATGAGCAACTGAAGGTTCTCCATGAAATGTGGCTGCGTTGCACCCGGCGCATTATCCTGAGCACGACGCTTGCCGGAAGCGGCCATCCGGGTGGATCCATGTCTTCCCTGCACCTGCTGCTGATGCTCTACAGCACGCTGCGCCATCGGCCCGACGACCCCTGCTGGACCGAAAGAGACCGCCTGCTGGTGAGCATGGGACATATCAGCCCCGGCGTCTACAGCGTCCTGAGCGAGTTCGGCTACGTGCAGGAAGAAGACGTCTTTCTGGATTTCCGGCAGGCTGGATCCTCCTTCCCAGGCCACGTGGAATCCTGCGTGCCCGGTGTGGAGTGGAATACGGGCAACCTGGGTCAGGGGCTTTCGGCAGGAGTGGGCATGGCTCTCGGTCTGAAGCTCCACAAAAATCCGGGCAGGGTAATGGTTCTCATGGGAGATGGGGAGCAGCAGAAAGGGCAGATCGCCGAAGCCCGGCGGTTTGCCGTCAAATATGAGCTCAGCAATCTTCTGGGGATTGTGGATCGCAACCATCTCCAAATTGGAGGCAGCACCAATCAGGTGATGCCTCAGGCCATCCGTGCCGACTATGTTGCCGCACGGTGGAACGTTTTTTACGTGGAAGACGGCAATGATTTTCAGCAAATCTTCCAGGTTCTGAGAAAAGTTCATCGCCATGATGTAGACGACCCGACCATGCCCTCGGTGGTGGTCGCCCGAACGGTCATGGGCAAAGGCGTGTCCTTCATGGAGAACAAGGCCAAATATCATGGCTCCACCTTGAACATGGAGGAAGCTGCCCAGGCCTTCGCAGAACTGGGGATCGATAATCCTCTGCCGGAGCTCAAGGAAAAGCGCAAGGTTCGGCAGATTTTTCAGAATCATTTCTGTGCGACACAGGGCCACCCGCAAATCCTGACGGGAGAGCCCAGGACCTATACCCTTGACGACCGGACGGACAACCGTTCAGCTTATGGGGCAGTCCTGGAAGACTTGGCGCGCCTGAACAACACAGGAGAAATCCCGAAAGTCCTCTGCTTCAGCTGCGACCTGGAAAGCTCCGTCAAGATGCAGGGATTCCACAGAATATCCGATAAAGCCTTCTTTGAGGCGGGAATCCAGGAGCATCACTGCGCCACAATGGCCGGAGCCGTGAGCAAGGAGAATTTTTCCGTTTTTTTCAGCACATTCGGAGTGTTCGGGGTTTGTGAAACCTACAATCAGCATCGCCTGAACGACATCAATGACACGCAGGTGAAGCTCGTCTGCACCCACGTCGGTCTGGACGTCGGGGAAGACGGACAAACACACCAGTGCATCGATTACCTGAGTCTCCTGCAAAATCTCTATGGCTTTTCAGTATTTATGCCGGCCGACCCCAACCAGACGGATCGCATTGTCCGTTATATCGCTTCCCGGTCGGGAAATTTCTTCGTGGGCATGGGACGATCCAAGATGGCACCTGTGCTTGACGAAAAGGGGCAACCGGCCTTCGGCGGCAACTACCAGTTTGAGCCTGGAAAGGCCGACTGGCTCCGCCGCGGCTCCCATGGTGCCATTTTGAGCTACGGCCCGGTCCTGCAGTTCGCCCTGGAAGCCCGTGACGAACTGGCTCAGCAGCATGGGCTGAATCTGGCTGTCTTGAATTTTGCCTCCATCAAGCCCATCGACACGACTTCCATTCTGGAGGCAGCCGGCACGGGTCTCCTGATTACGGCGGAAGATCACCATGCGGATACAGGTCTGGGAGCCAGGGTTGCTACCGTTCTGACAAACGAAGGCCTGCCCAGCCGGCTGATTCGGTTAGGGGTCAAGCAATACGGGCAATCTGGCAAGCCTTCGGATCTGTATCATTCCGAAGGGCTCGATGCGCAGGGAATCGTCCGGACCGTCCTGGATGCCAGGGCGAAGGGATGGCTGAAAGCCTAACACCAGGACCGGTACAGGGTTGCGAAGGTTTTCATAGGAGCCCTGATTCTGAGGAATCGCTCCCGTCATGAGGCTCCCACGATGTCTTGATGTGGGGCTCTACCAAAAGAAGGCTTGCCCGGGCCATGGCCTGGAGCAAGCCTTTTTACGTTCCACCGCAAAGGGAAGACAATCAACAGCACTGGAAACCATTCTATCATGCTGGTTCCTGGGTTTTGTCCTTGTAGGCCTGGATCATGTCGGGAATCAGTTTTCGGATGAACCGCCCCCGGTCGGTCTCAAAGGCTTCCTGGTACTCTTGAAACCTGGGATGCTGCGGGGAAAGGGCAGGGGTTTGATGCTGGCGGGCGGCGAACCGGTCGGTGAATTCCTCTACCATCTCCACGAAGGGCACTTGCAGGGTGTAGAAATCCTCGATCCATCCCAGGCGGTGCAGAGCTTCAAAGCGCAGCTGGTCCAGCATGAAAAGAGCGATATCCATCACGGCCATTTTTGCGGGGCTTTCCAGGTTTTCGAAGCTTCGCCCCGGCCCCCAGCCTTTCACCCCCATGATGAATTCGTACAGAAGCGGGGAAAACTCTTCCCCTCCTTGAATCAGCTTGGCAAGGGTCGCATCGCTGATATCCCTGCAGCAGGTCCTCGCGTCGAAGCTTTCGGAAAATCGATGGACCCAGTGTTGGAAGCCTCGTTTCGCCGCCAGCTGCCGGCGTTTTTCTTCCAGATCCAATATCTCTGCCACTGCATCTCCTTGAAGGGTTGAATTTTGATTCGTGACATTTGCAATGGGATTCGGCCAAACGGATTGACAGCACCGCATCGATTCCGTGCATCCCAGAACCAATCCTCAAAATATGTCTGCTGAAAAGATGTAGATTTCCGTTTCGGGATCCCGCCAGGCGTCCGAAGGCAAGCCTGCCTTGCTGCACGTCCATTGAAGGAATGTCTCCCGATCCCAACCATGCTCCGTCGCCACCTGCGGCAACAGGAGGCCGGAACGGTGGCCCTTTCGCAGCCAGAGTCCGTGCTTCCCAACCTGGATCCGGGCAGGGTCCGTGATACGTTCCATGGGCGTCAGGATGGAAAGCTCCACATCGATCTGATCCAGCTCTTCAGGCTGCAGGGCGCAAAAGCGCGGGTCAAAAAACGCCGCCTGAATGGCCATGTCGCGGATAGTTTCCAGGAGAGGACCCCGGCCTTCGATCATCCCAATGCACCCCCGCAGCTCTTCGCCCTTGTGGATACAGACGAACGCTCCCCGGTGCTCCTTCAATTTGGGCGTGGCCGGGGGAAGCTCCTTGACGGGTTTTCCCAAACATCGATTGCGGATCGTCTGGACGGCAACCTCGCGGAGAACCTTCTTTTCATCCTCCGTCAACCCGAGATCCACTCCGACTTTCTGCTCCCCGGCAGGGACAGAGTCTTTTCCAGCCTCCGCGGATCTGTAGACAGCGGCCGCCATGTACCCCACGACCCCTTTCTTATCCCCCGTGATGTCCCCGGAATTGGCGTAATGCAGCACTTTGGCATCGGCAGGTCCGAGGCTTCGGGCCATGAGCATGAGGGTCAAGATGGGGCCGACACCGCAGGCTTCGCCGCGGCTGTTCTGGAGGTCTTCCCACAAGCCGTCGGGATCGTAGGAAGAGACGCGGTCCACGACTTTTTGATCCAGCTCCCGGGCTTCCCTGTCGGCATGGAAATGGGAAAGATCGCTGCTTGCGATGACGAGAGTATTCTTTCCCCTGCAAATCGTGGCGAGCAGTTCCGCCAGACGACGGCAGAATTCAATGGATTGGCTCCCCATGACAATGGGGGTGAGCTTAAAATCCTGCAGTGCGACCTGCAAAAAGGGAAGCTGGATTTCCAGGGAATGCTCCTGGGCGTCTGCCTGAGGCACATATTCCACAAGGGAAGGGTGCTGCAGCAGAGCATCGATGATCTCGTGGTCCAGAGGAACGACCCCGAGGGGGGTTCTGTACCCGCCCAGGGGGTAGACACTGGCTCCTTTGAAGTATGCCCGGTGGCTGGGCGCCAGGATGACGACGCGATGAAAAGGCCGGCCCTTCAGGAGCCTGTAGGCATGGGCAGCGACTCCACCCGAATACATGTAGCCCGCATGGGGGACGATCAACCCCAGGATCTCCCCCTGCACGGGGGTCACGTTCGCCCGGTCCAAATACCTGCTGATATCCTGCTTCAGGGTCACGGGATCGCCGGGATACCAGCTCCCTGCAATGACGGATTCACGAATTTTCTCTGTTGCCATGGGATCCTCCCCTTTTGAGACAGGCCATCGGCCCGCGAAGGAATTATTTTTCTGGTTGCAGGGGATCATGGTCTTGCGAGACAGCGGCGGACTTCATGCCTGCCGCATTGCAAAGGTTCAGTGTATCTAACCATGGCGCTCTGAAACTGTCAACAAACAAGCCGGAGAGGTGGGATGGACGGGAAGCGGCTGATTTCGCCGGGACAGGAAGGTCCCCCCACCGTTCCAGTCCCTTGATTTAAGATACGGAATTCTATATGGTACGGGGCCTTCGGGGGGGAGAGGCATGGCGTCCCCTCAGGAGGATGGGGGGGAGGGTGATTCAGGAAGCTTTTACCGGGGGAACTGTCGGGCATGGGGGCTCCCTTCGCCCGGAGCTCATTTGCGGACAACGACTTTTCATTCAGGAACAGCTGGAAAGACTTTTATGAAAGTGAATCTCAAAAACGTCGCCGTGGTGCTCCATGAACCGCATTTTCCCGAGAACATCGGATCAGCCGCACGGGTGGTGAAAAACATGGGCCTGGGGCAGTTGATCGTCGTCAATCCTTTCGACTGCGATCTGACCCGCATCTTGAGGCTGGCGACGCATGCTGCGGAGGATGTGGTGGCGGAAATGGAGGTTCATGACACTCTCAGGGACGCTCTGGCACCGTTTCAATTCATCGTGGGAACTACGGCAAGAATGGGGTCGCACCGCCACGGCATTCAAACCCCACGGCGCATGGCCCAGGAACTGGCAGCCGTCAGTGCCGACAATCGCGTTGCCATCCTTTTCGGCACCGAAAGCCGCGGCCTGGCCAACCAGGAACTGCGCTACTGTGATGCCCTCGTCACCATTCCCACGGCAGATTTTTCATCCCTCAACCTGGCCCAGGCCGTCATGGTCATCGCCTATGAGCTCTATATCGCCACCATCGATGAGCCCAAGCGTTTTATTCCCCGCATGGCCAACAGCCATGAACTGGAGGGAATGTACGATCACCTCACGCGGACTCTCTCCCGGATTCACTTCATCAATCCAGAGAACCCTGAATACTGGATGACAAGCGTACGGCGGGCTTTCAGCCGTGTGGGACTCCGGGCCAGGGATATCAAAATCATTCGGGGCATCTGCAGGCAGATCGAATGGTATGCAGATCAAAAGGACAAACAGGAGCCCGATCCCGTTTCATCAAATGCGCGGAAATGACCGGGAGGGCAGAGCGGTCGGTTTCAAACAGCACACGATCCTGTCGCCCTTTCGTGAATGCGGGAGTCTCTATTCCTCGATGAGAATTTTGTGATCCACCAGGGACATCTTGCGAATCCGGCCCCGAACGGTTTTCTGCTCTCCAAAGATATTGGCGATACGTACCTCGTCCCCTTCGTTTTCCAGGACGTCCACAGCTTCCAGGATCAATTCCTCTTTACCGTTCTTAAAGAAATAGGCGTTGGCTTCGCACATGGGATTCTCCTCAGATCTTGGTCTACCGATACTGGATGTTCTTCGGGAAGGGAAGTCAAACACCCTCCCGGATCGATTGCCCTTGTCATGGCCCACTTACCTTAATACAAAACTTGCATCTGTTCAATGGGCCTGTCCACAACAGTGCCCACGCGGCCAGGCGATTCCTGCGCCTTCCCAAATTCAATTGGATGGAATTTGAGACCTGTTTCATCGGACTTACAATTGACATCCATCTTCATGTGTGACATTCAGGCCTCAGTCGAGAGAACGATTCCACGTCCATTCCACATCCATACCCCTGGAGAGCAGGGCAAACGGGAGGCCCCCCATGCAATTCATCGATCTGGCTCAGCAGCAGAAGCGGATCAGAGCGAACCTCGAAAAGCGGATACAAGCCGTTCTCGACCACGGTCAGTACATCATGGGGCCTGAAGTCCTGACCCTGGAACGGACCTTGGGGGAATATGTGGGGGTCGAGTACGCCCTGGCCTGTGCGTCCGGAACCGATGCGCTGCTCCTGGCCCTGATGGCCTATGGCGTAGGGCCCGGGGACGTCATCTTCACCACTCCCTTCACTTTCATGGCGACGGCTGAAGTCATTGCTCTCCTCCGGGCCGTGCCCGTCTTTGTGGACATTGATCCTGTCACCTTCAACATGGACCCCGTCCAGCTAGAAAAGGCCATCCATGCGCTGCGCCGGCGGGATTCCACCTTCCACCCACTCCCTGAAGGCCTCCTGGGGGAAGCCACGCAAGTCAGGGGAATCATGCCCGTGAATCTCTTCGGCCTTCCTGCCGACTACGGGGCCATTCTTGCCCTTGCTGAATCCCATAACCTTTTTGTCATCGAAGATGCCGCGCAGTCCTTCGGAGGAGAGCTGAATGGAAAAAAGGCATGCGGACTGGCGCACATAGGATGCACCTCGTTCTTTCCCGCCAAGCCCCTGGGCGCCTACGGCGATGGGGGGATGTGCTTTACCCGGAATTCCGGGCTGCAGGAGACGATGCTTTCCCTGAGGATTCACGGGCAGGGGAGCAACAAGTACGAAAATCAGCGGATTGGAATCAACGGCCGGCTGGACACGCTTCAGGCAGCGATCCTTTTGGAAAAGTTTGCGATTTTTCCGGATGAATTGGAGCGGCGCCAGGCAGTTGCTCAACGTTATACGGAGATGTTGAGGGCTGGGGGAGCCCGGGTTACGGTTCCTGAAGTTCCCTCTGGATATATATCGGCTTGGGCACAGTATTCAGTCCTTGCACCGGATGCGCACAGTCGCGAGACCTTTCTGGCGGCGCTGCGGGCGGCCGGCATTCCCTCGGCGGTTTATTACCCGACCCCTCTGCATCTGCAGCCCGCCTATCGCTTCCTGGGGTATTCCTCCGGCGATTTTCCCGTGAGTGAAGACTGTGCGCAAAGAATTTTCAGTCTGCCCATGCATCCCTACCTCACGGTAGAGCAGCAGGAACAGATCACCGCTGTCCTGTGCAGCGTCAAGGTTCCGTGACGGTTGTCCGGGCCGCGGCATGGGCGGCAGCGGAGCTTCTGTAGAGGACCAGGCGCTCTGTGCCGCTTTGCAGTTGTTGTACGGGAACGAGTGCTTTGGGAGGGAAATGGGGGCCATAGGCGAGAAGCGTCCCTTCCCAGCCGTCAAGCATGGCTTCCAAGGCATAAAAAGGCTTGTCGGGGTAAACGTAGAGGCAATCGGCCTGCCGGAAATTCTGGGTGAGGTAGTCGGCACAGATGAACTGTGTCCGCTGCTCCATTCCCAGGTATCTGGCTGCGCGCAGGGATTCGCAGCAAAGCCTTTCATCCACTTCGATGCCGACGGCTCGCGTGAACAAACCGGCCAGGCAGGCCACCAGCCCATCTCCGCTCCCCAGATCTACAAAGAGTTTGAAGCGCGACAGGGGGATCGACTGGAAAAAGTGAAAGACCTGTGGCGCCATGGATGCCGCCCAGGCCCCCAGAGCCGTGAAACGGTAGGGCCCGTCACCCTCCTGTTCCATGGCACTGTAACGCTTTTGGTAGTAGCGGGCGATGCGTGCAAAATGCTCCTCCCTGTGCTCCATGAACTCATCCCTTATGGCGCAGGAGTGTTTTGGGACCGTAATAGCCTGCCGGTACTGAAGTGAGGGGAAGCACAACGCATCCCTTGCCCAGAAGTGCGCCGGGATTGGTCACGGCATTGCACCCGATTTCCACCCGATCCCCGAGAATCGCCCCGAATTTTCTCAGCCCTGTGTCCATCGTCCGGTCCCCGATCTTGAGGCGAACGGAGCCTTCCCGGATCTTCAGATTGGCCAGTTTTGTGCCTGCGCCCAAATTGCAATCCTCTCCGAGAATGCTATCGCCGATGTAGGCAAAGTGGCCCGCTTTGGCCCCGTTCAGCATGATGCTGGACTTCGTTTCCGTCGTGTGCCCCACGACACAGCGGTCCCCGACGATACATTTGCCCCGGACATATGCCCCCTGCCGAATTTCCGTGTGAGCACCGATCCAGGTGGGGCCTTTGAGGAGGGCTCCCGGTTCGACGACAGAGCCCGGGCCGAGATAAATGTCCTCATCCCACAGGACGGAACCGGCATAGAGGACGACGGCTTCGGTGGTTTCTTTTCCGGCGACTTTCACGCGAAAAGTTCCCTTCGTGACGTCGCCTCCCAGAAATTCAAAATTGTCCTTCCATACTTTTCCCTCCCAGAGGAGGAGCGTACGCGGCAGAGGCTGCCGAAAAAAGCCGAGGGACTGCACATTGCCTGCGAGGTTTGCCTTCAGATAGGAGGGGAGATGCTCCAGGGCCTCCCAGACATAGCGGCATGGCGAAAAGAGTTCTCGGTGTGAGAAGAAATCCAGGTCGAAAAAAGCTTCGGGAAGCAGAAAATCCATAAGATCGTCACCTGTTGAAAAGATCAAGGACCTAGGCCTGCATCTGTGCATGCTCAATCTTGATGCACTTGTTCATCACGACGGCCAGGCCCGCCTGGCGCGCCTTCTCTGCGGCCTCGTTATGGACCAGGCCAAGCTGCATCCAGACGACGTCCGCCTTCACTGCAATGGCCTCATCCACAATGGCGGGAATGACTTCAACGTTTCTGAAGATGTCCACCACGTCGATGTGCCCGGGAACGTCTTTGAGCGTCGGGTAGCAGGTTTCGCCGAGAACCTCCTTGTACTTGGGGTTGACGGGAATCATCTTATAGCCATGTTCTTTTAAATATTTAGCAACTTTGTGACTGTCCCGTTCCTCCTTGTGGGAAATGCCCACAACGGCGACGGTCTTCGCGCACTTGAGGATTTCATTCACCTCTTCAGTCGTCGCGTTTGGACCTGGAATTTCGCACCCACCCATAATGGGCTCCTTTGCACGTTGGAAGGTTGATTGAGGAAGAACATGGGGCCACTCGCGCCGTCGGTTCCCTCGGAAGGGAGTGTTCTGGTGATCGCTGGAAAATTGAAGGAATGGGGAGCCCCCAATGGCTCGGTATCCACTGGGGGATTGACTTTCTGCTTCCCGCGGCTCAGATTTCCGGGGGACCGGCAGGAATGAGGCAAACGAAGACAAGGGTGTCGTCCCCCGTGTTTCTGAATTGATGCTCTTCGTTGCCGGGAATGAAGACGACGTTCGCCTTCTCGATGTCCTCCCAGGCGCCGTTGCGCAGCACTTGGCCTTTCCCCGCGTGAACGAAAATTTCATGCTCCCAGGCGTGTGTGTGGCAGGGGGTGTGTCCGCCTGGGGCCAGTTCAAAAATACGCATGCAGAAGTTGCCGGCACCGTCCTCTTTACCGATCACCACCCGCCCTGTGACCCCTTTGGCGGGATGGCTGTCAAAAACATGCACGGGGGCCTCCGGGTATTGAATGACCTTCATGAAAATTTCCTTCTGGAGAGTGGAGGGGAGGGGCAAAATGCTGTGGAAACGATTTTACCCCGTCACGACCTCAGGAGAGGAACTTCTTTTTGAGCGTATCCCAGGGAAGAAAAATGGCAAGCAGTGCAGCGGAAATCAGGTAGAATGCCACAACCGATGCGGGGAAGGTCAGGTAAAGTATCGCGTAAACGGGAAAGAGCATTGCAAGTGACAATGCGAACTTTATAGCAATTTCCACCAGGGTGCTTTTTTGATCTTGCATTTCTTCCATCGCCTCACTCCCTTTGTTTGGTCGAGTGGTTTGAAACAGCGTCTCCGAAGGGTCTCGGACGCTGTGGCCATCATTCCCAACTTTTCCAGCGGCACACGCCACCTTTGGGACAAGAATTTAAGCAAGCCGATTTTTTTTTGCAAGAAAAATGCACAGAATGTTGATCATTACTTCACAATGGGTGAGGGGAGAGGCTCACACTATTGCCGGCGGATTCCTGCAAGACCATCGTTAAAAACATTATCCATGGAAATTTTCCGATCTTTTTGTTGCACGGTCAAGACGCTTTGTGTATAAATGCACACGGAGAGCAATGAGATTCATACGGGATGCAAAGCCTGTGCCCAACAAAGAAAATGACAACCTTTGGAGATGGTGCCCAAACGCTGGTGGGGTTCTCGATATATTTTAAAATCAGCTCAGGAGGATAAGCATGGCAAACGCAGTAACTCAAAGTATTCTGGTGGTCGGAGGCGGCATGAGCGGACTCGCCGCCGCCATCGAAGCAGCAGAAGCGGGCCACGAAGTCTATCTCGTTGAAAAAAATCCATATCTTGGAGGGCGAGTGGCGCAGCTTCATCAGTACTTCCCGAAGTTGTGTCCGCCATACTGCGGTTTGGAGCTCAACTTCCGACGGATCAAGAACAATCCCAAGGTTCGGGTCCTCACCATGGCCGAGGTGGAAGCCATTACCGGCCGGGAAGGGGATTTCGATGTCACCATCAAAATGAATCCCCGCTACGTGAATGAAAAGTGCACCGCATGCAACAAATGCGCGGAAGCCACCACCATGGAGATCGACAATCCCTTCAATTACGGGATGGATAAGATGAAGGCGGCCTATCTGCCCCACGACATGGCGTTCCCCATGCGCTATGTTCTGGATCCGGCGCTGGTTGCCAGTCCGGAAGCACAGAAGGTGAAGGACGCTTGCCCCTATGGTGCCATCGACCTCACCATGGAGCCCAAGACTCTGACCCTGAAGGTGGGAGCCATCACCTGGGCCACGGGATGGAAGCCTTACGACGCTGCCAGGCTGGACACGCTGGGTTTCAAGACCTGCCAAAACGTCGTCACCAACGTCATGATGGAAAGACTTTCCGCCTGGAGCGGCCCCACGCAGGGGAAAATTGTCCGCCCCTCCGACGGGAAAGCCCCCGAAACCATCGCATTCGTTCAATGTGCCGGCTCCCGCGATCAGAACCACCTGCCGTTCTGCTCCTCCATCTGCTGCCTGGCTTCCATGAAGCAGGCCACCTACGTTCGTGAGCAATACCCCGACGCCAAGATCTATATCTTCTATATCGATATTCGAGCGATGGACAGACTCGAGACCTTCTATCAGAAGGTCAAGGAAGACCCAAATATCCGCTTCTTCAAGGGAAAAGTCGCCAAGATCGAGGAAGATCCGGCCACGAAGAATCTTCTCCTGCGGGTTGAGGATACCGCCGCGGGCGCACTGCACCAGATCACAGTGGATATGGCGGTGCTTGCGACAGGAATGCAGCCCAATTCATCCGAAGACACGCTCCCCGGATCCATCCCCATCGATGAATACGGATTTGTTGCAACCCTTCAAGCCCAGCCGGGCATTTATGCAGCCGGTTGCACCCGGACCCCCGTCGCCGTTTCCGAATCGGTACAAGATGGCACGGCCGCCGCACTCAAGGCCATCCAATCCATTGCCAGGAGGTAGACTCAATGGAGAAAAAATTAGCAGTATATATCTGTACGGGATGTGGCATCGGCGATGCCCTCGACATAGATCAGCTGAGCAACTTGGCCACTTCCGACCTTTCAGTTCCCATCTGCAGGACCCATGCGAATCTGTGCAGCCAGGAAGGCGCCCAGCTCATCAGAGATGATATGGCCAATGAAGGTGTCAACAGCCTCGTCATCGCAGCATGTTCGCCCCGCGTCATGTACGACGTCTTCAACTTCGACGGCGTCATCATGGAGCGCGTGAATCTTCGCGAGCAGGTTGTCTGGTGTCAGCCTCCCAAGGAGGAAGATACGCAGATGATGGCAGAGGATTACATGCGCATGGGTGTGACCAAAGCCAGCAAGATGGACCTCCCCGAACCCTACAAACCAGAGGAGGAACTGTCCCGGGACATTCTCGTGGTCGGAGGCGGTCTGACAGGGCTCACCGCATCCCTGGAAGCGGTGAAAGCGGGTTTCTCCGTCGTCCTGGTGGAAAAGCAGGCCGAGCTCGGCGGCTTTCAAAAGAAGGTCGCCAAGAAGGTTACCTTCCCCTACAAAGACATTCAGGACAACGACATCGATCAACTGATCCAGTCCGTTCAGCAGAACGACAAAATCAAGGTCTACACAGGGGCCAAAGTCGAAAAGCTCGTGGGTGGGCCCTGTGTCTTCAACCTTACGGTAGCCCAAAACGGTTCCACCTTCGAGCACCGCATTGGAGCGGTGGTTCAGGCGGCCGGCTGGGAACCTTACGATCCCGCCAAGCTGGATGCCAAGCTCGGCTATGGCGCTTCTCCCAATGTCATCACCAATGTTCAGTTCGAAGAAATGAGCTTGGCCGGCAGCATCACCCGCCCCAGCGATCAGCAGGCGGTCAAGAATGTCGCTTTCCTCCAGTGCGCAGGGCAGCGTGACCCCAACCACCTGCCTTATTGCTCCGCCACTTGCTGCTTCACGGCTCTGAAGCAGGCCATCCAGGTCAAGCAGCAGAATCCCGGCAGCAATGTATTCGTCTTCTTCAAAGAAATGCGCACCCCGGGTCAGGGTGAAGATTTTTACCGCAAAGCCCAGGAGGAAGGCGTTATCTTCGTTCGGACTCAAGACCCCGAAGTCCTTGTCAGGGGCAGCAAGATCGAAGTTCAGGCTTTTGATGAGCTCCTGGGGGATACCATCCTCCTCGGGGATCTGGATCTCGTCGTTCTCGCCACGGGCATGGTGCCTCGAACCGCTTTCGGCGAGGATTGCAGGGCGAAAGAGAAGAAAGAAGGCGAGCCCGAGGTCGAGGTTCCGCAGGACGCCATCCTTGTCTCGGACATTCTGAACCTCCAGTACCGCCAGGGACCGGAGCTTCCCGGTCTGCAGTTTGGCTTCCCCGATTCCCACTTCATCTGCTTCCCCTACGAAAGCCGCCGCACGGGTATCTATCCCGCCGGCCCGGTGCGCCGCCCCATGGGTGTGGCCAACTCCATTGAAGACGCCACCGGCGCCGTCATGAAGGCCATTCAGTGCATCGAACTCACCAGCCGCGGACTTGCGGTGCATCCGAGAGCAGGGGATGCCAGCTATCCCGAATTTTTCATGCAGCGTTGTACTCAGTGCAAGCGGTGTACTGAGGAATGTCCTTTCGGTGCCATCAACGAAGATGAAAAGGGCAATCCGCTGCCGCAGCCCACTCGCTGCCGCCGCTGCGGCGTCTGCATGGGTGCGTGTCCTGAGCGCATCATCTCCTTCAAGAATTACTCGGTGGCAATGATCGGTGATACCATCAAGTCCATCAATGTACCTGAAGAATACGACGAAAAGCCCCGCATCCTTGTCCTGGCCTGTGAGAACGATGCATATCCCGCTTTGGACATGGTCGGTCTCCGGCGCATGACCTACAATGCCTGGGTGCGCGTGCTTCCCGTACGCTGCCTCGGCTCTATGAACCTGGTTTGGGTTGCCGACACGCTCTCCAAGGGCATCGACGGTGTGCTCCTCCTGGGGTGTCAGCACGGCGAAAACTATCAGTGCCACTTCATCAAAGGAAGTGAGCTGGCAAATATTCGTTTGAGCAAAGTCAAAGAGACACTGGATCGACTCGTTCTGGAATCCGATCGCGTTCGCTTCGAAACGGTAGCTATCACCGACTACGACAAGCTCCCCGCTCTTCTCGACGAGTATGCTGAGAAACTCAATGAAATCGGTCCCAACCCCTACAAGGGTTACTGATTCTCTTGCCATGCCCCCATGTCCCTCCCGGACATGGGGGTGCCGATGAAAGTCGGGAGCCGGGAGCTGAAAGTAAAAGGACCCCCTGAAGCCCTATCTCAAGAGTTCTTGTGTTTTCGGTTGCCAAAACTCCTGATTTTACAAGCTATGCTTTGTAAAAGTCATCTTTCTTCTTTTCATGGTGACAGGAGGCCTCACGATGAGTAACAGAGTCGACCCAACTCTAATCACGGAATTGGAACATTTTGGTCTTAAAGACGCCCAGAAATGCTATAATTGTGGGAATTGTACCGCCATTTGTCCTCTCTCCACGCCGGAAAACCCCTTCCCGAGAAAAATGGTGAGGCTCATCCAGCTGGGCCAGAGAGACAAGCTCCTTGAGGCCCCTGAGCCTTGGCTGTGCTACTATTGCGGGGATTGTTCCACGCGGTGTCCGCGTGGCGCCGATCCTGGTGAAACCATGATGGTGATGCGGCGCTACCTGACCTCCCTTTACGATTGGACGGGATTTGCCCGCAAATTTTATACCTCCGAACGATTTGAAATCATGGCCATCGCCATTGTGGCAGTGCTCGTAGGGCTTGGCCTCCTCCTTTTCAACACGGGCAAGCCGAACTGGGACCATGCAGCCATCAACTCATTGTGGCCTGCCGAGCACATTGAAATCGCCGACCTCATCATGGGTGGTATTCTCTCCTTCTTACTGCTCAGCAATGTCTTCAGGTGCTTTAGAATCATCATGGGTAAAATGGCCTTCAAGATTCCGTTCAGATACTATGCGAGTGAAGCCAAAGAGCTCTTGATCCATATGCTGACCCAGAAACGTTTCAGCCAGTGTACGGACCGCATGCAGTGGTTTGTCCATCTCATGATCATGACCGGTTATTCCTCTGTCTTTCTGCTGGTCGTTGTGTTCATCAGGTGGTTTCAACGGGATCACATCGAATACGCCATCTGGCACCCCGTCCGTCTTGTGGGCTATTATGCCACCTTCGCCATCCTCTATGGCACGACGTACGCCATCATCGGCCGGCTGAAGAAGAGCAAGGCTCCGTATAAAAACTCTCATCCGACGGACTGGATGTTCCTGATCCTGTTGCAGCTCACCACTCTGACCGGTATCTTCATCCATTTCACCCGGTTGCTCGACTGGCCGGCAACGACCTATTTTCTGTATGTTATTCACATGATGGTGGCGGTTCCCATGATGGTGCTGGAAGTTCCTTTCGCCAAGTGGGCTCATTTGGCCTACCGTCCTGTCGTCATCTTTCTTCTGAAGGTGAAGGAGCGCTACGCTCAGGAAACCGCTGCGCCGGCCACTGCCGAGGCCGCTGTGGAGGGGGCGATCTCCTGAGCCCGTTCGACTCCTTCGGTGCCCTGACCCTGCAGGTGTCCCGGCATCACGGATAGAAAAGCAAAACCCATGATGGACTTTACCCGGTGTCCATCATGGGTTTTTTTGTGCATTTGTCATTCCCGCAGTTCTTTTGTATGAAAATGCCGACGCCAAGGCCTTTCATCGTTTGTTGTGACCGCCCGGTCATGACGGATAGCCGGAATGCACAGAAAAAACTGGATGCCGGCTTGAAAACTGCCGGCATGATGAGCGCACCAATGGGCATCTTATTCTGTGGACGTGTACTAAATCTTTCCCAGTCTGACATTACTCCGGTGAACCCAGACCAGAGGTGAGCATTTTGACCGCGAAGTACTATTCCCGCGCTTTCTTCCAGTCGATGGGGAAAACCGGTGTCTGCTCCGCAACAGCGGGCGGCCACACCAGTTTCAGCGTGCCGTCGATCCATTGACCGACATAGGCCGGGAGTTTGTTTTGGCGGCTCATCTTTTTGTAGGATGTAAATTGAACCGGCCCCAGCACAGTCATCAGGTTTGCTGTTGTCAGAGTAAGGCGAATCTCTTCGGGCTGAAAAAACCTGGACCGTTTCAGGGCATCCACCATCACCTGAGCCGCAGCATAGGCCTGAGCTCCGTGATATTCGGGTTCCACTCCGAACCGATCGAAGAACTTGTGGAAATACTCCTGCACCCCTGGATACGGCAGTGCAGGATGCCAGAGGATCATGGTGAAAACCATGGCGCTGCCTTTACCTGAATTTTCTTTGAAATAGCGGTGTGTGAATGCCGGCGTGCCACCCAGAAACAGATGGGGAGCTATATCGACCTCTGCTGCCTGGCGCATGAGGAGCGAAGCATCCTTCACATGGGAGATCATGTAGACCAGGTCGGGACCGGCGTCTTTGACCTTTAGCCACATGGGCCTGTGATCGGTTTCTTTGGGGTCGTAGACTTCCGCAAGGAGAAGCTTGACGCCGAGGCTTTTGCATGTCTCGTCCAGGCGTCTGGCTCCAGAAATCCCCAGGGGGCTGTTCTCGTAGATAACAGCCGCCGTTTTGGGTTTGGCGACCTGCCCCAGGAAGGATCCCACTCCAGTCCAGTAGTCAGTGGCGGGCGTGTTGAGGCGAAAAACATACTCCCAGCCTTTTTCGGTGATCTTGTCGTCGATTGAGGTATTGACCAGGAAGGGGACCTGTTCCGCTTCAGCGACAGCGGCAATGGCGGCTGTTTCGGAACCGCCGTAGCCTCCACCCAGCATGACGACCTTGTCTTTCGCGATGAGCTTTTCCGCCAAAGCCGCGGCTACTTCCGCACGTCCCGTATCGTCTTCGAAGATAAAATGGAGCTGCCTCCCATTGACCCCACCGGACAAGTTGATTTCCTGCATGGCCAGCTCGAAAGATTTCTTTTCGATTTCTCCGAACTTCGCCTTGTCCCCTGTGATGGGAAGAATGATGCCGATGGGGATGGCGTCCTGGGATGTACGGGCGTAAACCTGGAGATGGACAAAAAAGAAAAGAGTAAGCGAACAGCAGATTGCGAGGTTTTTTTTCGTCACATCGGGCTCCTTGAAAAGAATGACCGGTGGAGGCGTTTTCAGATATCTTGTGGAATCAGTATAACAGCCTGCACCCGCACTTTGCACTCTTTAGCTGTTTCGTCACCCTCGATGGGTTCAGCAGGGCGCATTTTATGCACCATCATTATTCCTGAAGAAATGCCTGCCTCCATGTCGGGGCGATTTTTCAAAGGAGCTGTAATGTCACTTCCGGTGCTTTCATCGGTTCAAAAAGTAGTTGCTCAGAGCAGTCGTGTCTTCATGCATCCCGAGGCCATTGAGCCTGCCGTGCGGTGCTGGGGGAGTCTGAAAACCGGTCATGGAGGATGGCAGCATCCCTGCCATTTTTTTGATGGTACGGAAGAAACAGTCCGCTGGATTTTCGTTCTGGATGTTTTGAATCACTGTTTCTGGCCCGATATCGGCAAGCCCGCCTGGACGGTCACCTATGCAGGATCTCCCTGGTCGGGGTACTGGGGGCTGGCAGCCGGCCTCAAGCGCGCTCAGGAGGCTGGAATGCCGCTCACGAACTCCAGTTTTCTGGCCGGCGTGTCGGAGGAGACTCTCCGTCACATTTTCTCCGGAGACGGCGAAATCCCCCTGTTTGAAGAGCGGTTGTTCAATCTGCGAGAAGCCGGACGTGTCCTCCAAAGCCAATGGCAGGGGGATTTTGTCCATGTGCTGGCGAGCGCAGAGGGAGACGCGGTGAGGGCGGTGCGAAAAATTGTGGACGCATTTCCCAGCCTTCGCGACGAAGCACCCTACAAGGGCGAAACAGTCTATTTCTGGAAACGGGCCCAGATCTGCGTCGCCGACATCCATGCGGCGTTCGAAGGCAAAGAATGGGGGCAACTCTCGCGAACGGAGGAACTGACGGCCTTCGCGGACTACAAGCTGCCGCAGGTGCTGAGGGAACTGGGAATCATCTCCTATCACCCTGAGCTGGCCCGCAGGGTGGATGCCATGGAACTGCTGGAGCCCGGCGGCGAAGAAGAGGTAGAGATCAGGGCCATGACCGTTTGGGCCGTGGAGGCCTTCAAGGAGGCTTTCCGCACGCAGGGCAGGGAGGTCACGAGTGCCTGGGTCGACCACTGGCTCTGGCAGCTGGGACAGGAAGATCGTTTCAGGAAGCGCCCTTATCATCGATGCCGTACGATATTTTATTGAGATGGGAATCGCTTGCTTTCTCGAGGAGGACTTATCTATAATGAAGCCTCGTTTGAGTCTACAGCATCGAAGTTCGTAGAGGGCAGCGCACACGCCGACAAACTCAGCCACTGAGAAAGGAGCGTAAAATGTTATTCATGGCCATTTTCAACTATTCTCCGGAAGACCGCAATCTGGTTATTGAAAGAGGCATGGGAGCAACCGACAAGGACGTAGGTGTGAAGGTCAAGGGCGAATGGTTTGACATCTCCGGCCATCGCGTTTTCCGCCTCTTTGAAGCCGATGATGAAATCCATCTCGCGGCTTCCATTTATGGCTGGACTGATCTGGGTGTGGCGGAAATCATCCCGGTGATGGAAACGGACAAGGCTCTGAAGCTGCTGAAGAGAACCCTGAAGAAATAGCGGGCGTGTCCTGACGGTTTGCGTCACCTGCGAAAGCGTTTGAAAATCCTTCAAGCATTCCTCAGGGAATGGCTTGAAGGATTTTTTTTGCCTGAAAAACAATTACAATGGAAGCGTTGACGAAGGGTTTACAGAGTATGAAAGATCTGCAGGAATTGTTGAGTTGCATCGAGCCCTGCTCTGCGGAATGGGAAGAAAAGGCGTGGGAAAGGCTGCGCTCTCAGATCCGGCCTCGCGGTTCATTGGGGCAACTGGAGGTCATCGGCGCCCGGTTGGCAGCGATTCAAAGGACCCTGAGTCCCTCCGTGGGGAAAAAGCTCATTTTCACCATGGCGGGCGATCACGGCGTGGCGGATGAAGGTGTCAGCGCCTATCCCCAGGAAGTGACCGGGCAGATGGTGTACAGCTTCGTTCAGGGATGGGCTTCCATCAATGTTCTGGCCCGGCACGCCGGAGCCGATGTCCGTGTGGTGGATTGCGGTGTCGCGCCCGATCTTCCAGCCGATTGGAACATCATCCACCGGAAGATAGGGAAGGGGACGGCCAATATCTCGAAGGGCCCCGCCATGAGCAGAGTACAGGCCATTGAGGGGTTGCTCCTGGGAGCCGGGCTGGTGCAGGATGCCTGCAGCCAGGAAGGATATCGACTCTTTGGCACCGGGGACATGGGTATCGCGAATACTACGCCGTCCACGGCCATTGTCGCGGCCTACAGCGGAAAACCCGTCGCCCGGTTGACGGGGCGGGGAACGGGAATCGATGAAGATGGATTTCGCAATAAAGTCTCCGTCATCGAGCGTGCCCTGGAGGTGAATCGTCCCGATACGGACGATCCCCTGGATGTTCTGACGAAAGTGGGTGGCTTTGAGATTGCAGGTCTTGCCGGGGCGGTTTTGGGTGCTGCCTCCGTGAAGGCCCCCATCGTCTGCGACGGTTTTATTGCCACCGCGGGAGCACTCATTGCGTGCAAACTGGCTCCGGCCGCCCGTGACTACCTCTTCGTCTCCCACCGCAGCCAGGAGGTCGGACACACCACAATGGTGGAAATACTTGGACTGAGGCCCATCCTGGACCTGGACATGCGACTGGGTGAGGGAACGGGATCGGCCCTGGCCATGAATATTGTGGAAGCGTCCGCCAGAGTGCTCATGGAAATCAGGACTTTCGTTGAAGCGGGAGTCACGGACACGGGGCACTGATCAGGCGCAGCGTATTTTTACAACCTGAACCTTTTTATGGAGTGCACAGCCATGGCCACGATCATGCCGGAAGGCGATGCCATACGTAAAGCCGTCAAATGGATTTCTGCCGAATTGGAGGCATCCCCCGGGGAGTCGCCCATGAAGTTTGTCAATCAGGCCGTAGTAAAGTTTGACCTTTCCCCCAAGGAAACCGAGTTTTTGATGGAGTTCTATCGAAAGTAGAGGGAGCAGCCCGGTTCCGAGGGATGAAATATCAATGGATGCAAGAGGGCACATGAATCTCCTCGTGGCGGCGGAGCGCTTGCAGGCACATTCCCGGATCTCTGCTGGAATGTAGGTTTGTCCCTCAATCGATTAAGGGAATGATCACGGTTCGGACCTCCCCGATGCTTAAAAAGTCAGGGGTTTCGGCCGGCTTCATTTCTTGACACCTTGTAATGAAGACGGTATAAGGACGGACCAAGGGGATGTGGCTCAGCTGGGAGAGCGCTGCCTTCGCAAGGCAGAGGTCACGGGTTCGAATCCCGTCATCTCCACCAAAAAATATCAATGACTTAGCCCAATCTTCAAGGAGGTTGGGCTTTTGTTTTTG
>DAIQOB010000001.1:0-30717 GCA_036788075.1 Syntrophobacteraceae bacterium | reverse complement strand
AAACGACTGCATACCCGTCTCTTCCCGCACCTTCTGGATGTAATTTTCCCGGATGGGCGTGGTCTGTTCCGCCCTGCAGAGAAGCTCGGCGCATTCCATGGCCACCCACTTCAAATCCACATCCCGTGCATTGATAAAAAGCCTGCTGACAGCATCGATCCTTTCCTGGGTCAATTCCCCATCCAACCAATACGCAGCAATGGAGGAAAACAAGACCGCGACGTCGGAGGCCCCCTTCTCCTGGTGCCGGGCGAAAAGGGCTCGGGCCACTTCGGCTTCGTAATATTGAATGTGGGCCATGATCTTCAGAGTGCCATAAATGGAGCGCATGAAGGATAGGCTGTCTTCATTGGATAGAGCTGTTTCGATAAACTCTTCCACCTTTTTCTGGAGGGCCGGATCGTGGCGTTTGAGTAAAGCCAGGATAAAAAGAGGCCCGAGGAGGCCCTTGTAATAGGTCTTTCGCCTCCCTGTAAGCTTGCGAAGCTTCTTGAGGTCCGTCTCGAAAGACTCTATGGCTTCGTCGTTTTTCCCTTGGACGAAATAAATTCCTCCCATGATACCGGCCGCATAAGGAGACTCCTCGATCTCATGACACAGACGCTGTGCGACCTCCAGCCGGCCTCCAAGGATGTGGCGATAGGCCAGCAGGTAAAACAGAACCGGCTTGCTTCTTTCGGGCAGAACGCTCCAATAGGCCGGATCCATGGCAAAGGCAACGGCATCGGCATCCGGAATGGCCTGGGTGACCCCGTAATAGATGATCTGTAGGAGCGCTTCCACCTGGAGATCCGGAGCCAGGGTCCGAAACCATTCCGCATCAAAGGGATTGTTGCAGATAGAAACCAGGGGGTGCTGTGCCGTATGACTCCCCCCGCATCGGGAATAGAGCTGATCCATGCGCTCGCGATACAAAGAGGTGTTTCCGATGGTGACGGCGATGCGGAGGTCTCGAAACACGTCCCAGCAATACGCTGTCGCCGTGCTGTACTTAAAATAATTTCTGAGGGGCAGCAGCTCCTGCACAGCCTTCACCATCAATCCGTAATGGCCGAAGCGGTGCAGATCCTCCAGGGGAAAAGGGGGCTCCGTGTGAGGCTGCTGTGCCGTCCTGGCCGCCACCCGGTATTGCTCTTTGGGGGCGCAGGCAGGACAAACGAGCCCTTTGAGCGTCTTGATTCCCGCCACCCCGATGCGTTTCCCGCAGGACGCACAAAAGCGATTGTCCCGAGGAACAGGGTCCTTGCCCCTGGCAGACTTCGCTTTCGTTTTGCCCTTTTCTGCAGGCGCCTGCAACACCATCTTGGCAGGAATGGCCAGAGCTTTCCGCGAAGCGACCTCCACGAAACCCGGGTGGCAACGATACGTTTTGTCCAGGAAGCCCATGGACCGAAGGCGGCTCAGTGGTGAAAGGACCGATGTGAGCTTCAGGGACCTCCCATTTTCATCTTCATAAGAAATTCCGGTCTTCAGCAGGCACTTGAGGATGGTATCCGGATTGGTGGGACCATAGAGGACGGAGCACAACTGCAGGACCGTTTTTTCCAGGGGTAAAAGGGTTTCATAGACTTCGAGAAAGCTTTCGATCGTATTTTTCTTGATGGACAACTTCGATCCCTTTCTAATGAACGGATTCGGCTACTCCTTGGCCTTACTGACACAGTAAAAAGCCAGGACGAAAAGCATGCTGCCCAGGCCTGCAAGAAGCAGATAGGAAAAGGGCTGGGGAGCCTCACCGTAGGCGGCGCCCCGGATGGCATGGGCGGCATGGGTGAGGGGTAAAAAATCGAGGACCTTCTGGACCCACAGGGGCATACGATCGACGGGGAAAAAGGTCCCCCCCAGGAAGGCCATGGGGGTGATGAAAAAATTGGTGAGGAGAGCCTGATCGGCATGGGATCTCACCAGCATGGCCATGCAGACGGCCAGGGAGGCGAACACGAAGCTGTTGAGGACGACGGCAAGCCAGAAGAAGAGATTGTAGGACAGCGCAATTCCAGCGATGAGGGCAATGATGAGAATGACCCCGATGGAAAGGAGTCCCCGCGTGATCCCCGCCAGAACCTCCCCCGTGACATAGGCGATATTCCGAATGGGCGCCGCCTGAAATTCCTCAAAAATACGCCAGTAGAACCTGGCGATATTGATTTCACTCGCAATGGCGAAAGCCTGGGTCATGCTGCTCATGGCCACAAGGCCCGGGATCAGGAATTCCAGGTAGGGACGTCCGTGGACCTGCACATCCTTCCCCATTCCGAGGCCGAAAGCGACGAGGTAGAGGAGTGGCCCGACGGACATGGACGCGAGCTGCCGTGCGAGCTTTTTCTTGAGAATCAGGAGCTCCCTCTGGTAGACGGCAAGACACCCTCTCATGGCTGAACCTTCTTCCCCGTCACGGAGAGAAAGACATCTTCCAGGTTGACCCGCCTCAGGGCGAAGCTCCCTTTTTGCAGAGCCACATGCCGGTTGGCCTCTTCCCGGTCCTTGAAATAAGTGGTTTCCATTTCCCCATTCACAATCTCGTCCATTGCCCAGGTTCCCAGACGCCCCATCATGGTTTGGGGGGCATCGAGAGCGACGATGCGGCCCGCTTCCAGAAAGGCCACACGATCCGCCAGGAATTCAGCCTCTTCGATGTAGTGTGTCGTGAGGAAGATGGTCGAGCCGCTCTGCTGAATCTTCTTGATGAGGGACCAGATCTTGCGGCGAATGGTGGGATCGAGGCCTACTGTGGGCTCGTCCAGAAAGAGAATCCGCGGAGCATGCATGAGTGCCCGGGCCACCATGACCCGGCGCTTCATCCCCCCCGAAAGCTGCTTGACGGGACTGTCCCTGCGCTCCTTGATATCCACGTACTCCAGGAGCTCATCGATGCGAGACAGGCGCTCCCTGCGACGCATATGAAACAACTTTCCGTGTATGTTCAGATTTTCGTATACGGTGAGCTCATGGTCCAGGTTGATGGTTTGAGGGACCAGGCCACACTGCCTTTTGGCGTCCAGGGTCTGACGGAGGATATGATACCCGCTGAGGTAAGCGTCCCCGGAAGAGGGGGAGGCCAGTCCGGTCAGGATCTTGATGGTGGTGGTCTTTCCCGAGCCGTTGGGCCCGAGATAGGCGAACATTTCGCCCTCCCCCACCTGGAGATTGACGCCCTTGAGGGCCTCGATGTTTCTATAATTCTTCTTCAAATTTTCGATTCGAATCATACAGTGACTGTCTCTACTCCTCCACCGCAGCCTGCCGCCACACCGCGCTCCCCCCCGGTCTTTGACCTCTGCTTCACGGCCGTCCAGGATGTAACAGCTGCCGGAAGGCTTCACAGGCCAATTCCCGGGATCCGTCCGCCGGGAAAAACGGGAATTTGAAAAAATACACCATTAACACTCACTTTTCTATATTCCTGACAATGTTTCGTCATGGAGACGGCAAGTCAAGGGAAATTTCCATTTCCACGAGCTCTCTTTTCCAAATCATGAAGGGCTCAAAGTGTGATTACAGGATTGAACGATCATCCCAAAAACTCTATATTACGCTACATATGAAATCGGGCATGGAAAGCAGGCATGCGATTTCCCCGGTTACGGCAGGTGCATGGAGATGCTCCCCACTGCGAGTTCCCTGGACATCCGAAGAGCATCTTCCGCAGCCGTGGATAAGCAACTCGATGAACAGCTCCGATGAACAGCAGCAATGACGACATGTGCGATGCGACGAGGATGCCTCAATGGTGTATGATGTAGGGATTGATGTGGGTTCAGTCAGTATCAACTGCATGGTGATCGATGAGCACCGGCAGGTTGTGCTGGAAACACCCTACCTGCGCCATTTTGGACTGGTCTACGAAGAAACCCTCAGTATTCTCAAAAGTGTTTATTCAGCGCCATTCATCGAGCACCCGGATGCGCTCCGGTCCATATCCTTCACGGGAGTCCATGGTCAAATGCCGGCCGAGATCCTGGGAGCTCCCCATGAAGTGGAAACCATCGCCCAGGTGGTGGGAGCCATGCATGTCGTGCCGGGAGTCCGTACGATCATCAGCATGGGAGGTCAGGACGCAGCGCTGTTCCAGCTCACCCATTTCGACGGCCGGTGGCATTTGGAAGCCTTCAACATGAACGGCCCCTGTGCGTCGGGAACCGGGTCTTTCATCGATCAGCAGGCTGAGCGGCTGGCCCTTTCCCTTTACGGCCCCGAGTTTCAGATGGACCAGGGGAAATTGCAGCAGACCCTGGAAGATTTCATCGCCCAGGGGATGCAAAGCACCTATCCCGCCCCAGTGGCCTGCCGCTGCACCGTTTTCACCAAATCGGACATGATTCATCTGCAGAATAAGGGAGAATCCCTCCCCAATATCATTGCCGGTCTGCATTACGGCAATGCCGCCAATTATGTCAGCACCATTGTGGGGAACCGCCGGCTGGCGGAGCCCATTGTTTTCATTGGAGGCATGGCCTCCAACACCCTCCAGGTTCGTGCGTTTCAGCATTATTTTCCCCGCATCCAGGTCCCTCCCCATCACACCTCCCTGGGAGCCCTGGGCGCTGCTTTGCAGGCGCAGGAAGCCGGGCGCCGCAACCGGGTGGATCTCTCCAGGCTGGAGCAGAAGGGCTTTGGAACCGAGGCGCAGTTCCCCCATGGGGAAAAACTCGAGCTGAGGCTGACACGCTTCGAGGTAGACAACAGCCTCCCTCCGTGGCCCAATCACGGGAAGGGTCCTCCGACGGCCTATCTCGGGGTGGACATCGGTTCCACATCCACGAAGTACGCATTGATCGACGACGCAGGGAACCTCCTCCACAAGTGCTACATCCCTACACGCGGAAAACCCATCGAGGTCACTCAGAACCTCCTTCGAACGCTGATGGAGGAAGTGGGGGACCGGGTACGCCTGGTGGCTTTGGCCACAACCGGGTCAGGGCGGAATGTGGTGGGAGATTTTCTCAGTGCCGATCTCGTCATAGACGAAATCACCGCCCATGCTCGGGGTGCTGTGGCTGTAGACCCTTCCATCGATACGATTTTTGAAATCGGGGGACAGGATTCCAAGTACATTCACCTGGAAAACACCCATCCCCTGGATTTCGACATGAACAAGGTCTGTGCAGCCGGGACCGGCAGCTTCCTTCATGAACTGGCCAACAAGATGAAGATCAATATCGTGAAGGAATTTCAGGAGATTGCTCTCGCTTCCTCACGCCCCGTGCACCTGGCTGAGCGCTGCACGGTTTTCATGGAATCGGATCTGGTGGGATATGCTCAGAAGGGGGCGCGGCGCGAGGATCTCATCGCCGGCCTCTGTTATGCCATTGTCCACAATTACCTCAACCGGGTCGTGGAAAAACGGGCCATCGGCGACCGCATCATGTTCCTTGGCGGTCCGTCACTCAACCAGGGGATTGTCGCAGCGTTTGAAAATGTCCTGGGCCGTCCCATCCTGGTACCCCCACATCGCGAGGTCATGGGGGCCTATGGCGCTGCACTGGCGGTGCGTGAGGTTTACCGGCAGGGTAAGATCGATCACCCGCCTCACCTCCTGGAAGCACTGGCAAATACCCGGGTGGAATTTTCCGAAACCATCTGCAGGGCAGACAAGGGCTGCCACAACGAATGCAAACTGAAAATTTATAATTTTACCGGCCGCAAAAGTATCTGGGGGGGAGACTGCGGCCGCTACGAGGGGAGTCGGCACGATGCCCTCCCACGGAGAAATTTCTTCCTGGAACGACAGCAGCTCTTTCAGGAAGCTCTGGAGAAGAGGCGGCTGTTGTACTCGGAATCCCCCGAAGGATCATCTGCCATCGCAGGTCCGACGGTGGGAATTCCCATGGCGTTGCATACGCTGGAATGGGGGATCTTCTGGTCGCATCTTTTTGCCGGGCTGGGCTACCAGGTGGTCATGAGTCCACCGACCGATGCGAAGCTCGCCTTGAGCGGCGTCGAGAGCATGACGGCGGAAACCTGCTTCCCTGTGAAGGTATTTCACGGTCATGTGCGATATCTTCAAGACCGATGCGACTATCTGTTCCTGCCCAATGTCATCAATATGCCGGTGCCGGAATCCCGGGAGAGCGGATTTTTCTGCCCCCTGGTGGAAAGCTCCCAGTTTATGGTGCGGGCAGCACTGGAGATTCCCGACCATCAGCTCATCCGGCCGACACTTTACTTGAAGGACGGACCGGAAAATCTCGTGCCCTCTTTTCAAAGGAGCTTTCCCAGGCACCTGTGTCCCGATCCATCACGGCTGGAAAGGGCCATCGCCGCAGCATGGGAAGCGCAAACAGCTTTCCGCAGGGAGCTCCTGGAGCGAGGGCGGTCCTTCCTGGCGGGGGCTTCGCCCGAAGAGCCTCTGTGGATCGTCACCGGAAGGCCTTACAATTTGTACGATGAAAGGTTGAACCTTCAATTGGGAAGGCATCTGTCCAAGCTGGGAATCCAGGCATTGCCCATGGATTACCTGGAGCTGGATGCCGAAGATTTGAAGGACTTCCCCAAGATGTACTGGGGGCTTGGAGCCAAAATCCTGAGAACGGCCAAGAAAATCGCTCGCCATCCCAACTGGTACGGAGCTCACCTGAGCAATTTCAGTTGTGGAGCCGATTCATTCATCGAACATTTCTATCGCCACATCCTGGCAGACAAACCCGCTCTCATTCTGGAACTGGACGAGCACAGCGCCGTGGCGGGAATCCTGACGCGGCTCGAAGCCTACAGGAATGTTGTCAAGAACCTTCAGGAGTGCGGGAAAAGAAGCGGCAGCGTGTTGGAAGCCCAGCCCTACGGTCTCGCCCCGGGAGCAGACTAGCATGATGGAAGCTTCCCCCGCTCTCCGCCCAGGTTCCCCAACCTTCCATCGACTCAGTGAAGGAGTCAAGCACGTTGAGATTTCAGGAAAAACTCTGCTCATCCCTGAAATGGCTCCTTTTGCGTCCCACCTCCTTGCAGCATGCTTTCGCGCCCTGGGCACGAACGCGGTCGTCATGGATACATACAAGGGTTTGAGCCTGGGCAGGGAGTTCACTTCGGGCAAGGAATGTTTTCCCTGCCAGGTGACGCTGGGAGACATCCTCCATCATCTTCAAAAGGAAAAGGAGCACCTGGGGACAGCGTTCGACCCGGCGAGGTATGTTTATTTTCTTCCCGAGGCAGACGGCCCCTGCCGCTTCGGAATGTACAACAAGCTGCAGCGCCTGGTCCTGGATCGCTTTGAAACCTTCAAAGAGGTCCCCATTGTCTACATTTCCACGCAGAATGGTTATTCCACGGAGGGCCTGATGCCCCCTGAAAAGGCATCCACCCTCCGCAGGTTGAGCTATGTATCGGTTATCCTTGCCGATGTAATGGATCGAACCGTTTGGAGGGTCCGCCCCTACGAGTGGCGCACCGGCATGACGGACGCCTTCATGGAGCAGGCCCTCCAAGCCATGGCGGCCCTCATCGAAAGGGTGGGAGCCGGCCTTCAGTTCCACCGGCTGTACGCCCTGCTGGAGGATATCGTCGCCACGGCGGCATCCTTCATCGATCCCCATCAACCGAGGCGCCCCCGCATCGGCATCGTTGGAGAAATTTACCTGCGCAGCCATCCCGATTCCAATCAGAATATCGTCCGTCAGCTCGAACGCTTCGGTGGAGAGGTGGTGGACGCATCCATCGGGGAATGGGTCAACTTCATTACTTTCGTTCGGGCAAGAAAATTACAGCGTCAATGGAAGCTTGCATGGAGAAGCCGCGATCACAAGCTCCTGCGGCAGATCTCCCGCCAGTGGATGGCCAACAGGATCGAAAGCATTTACCAGTCCTGGCGCCAGAATCAGGTGTACCGACTCGCTCTGAAGCATCTGGACATCGAGCCCGACCATTCGGTGAGCGGGCTGGAGCGCCGATTGGAGGGAGGTCGATTGTTCAATTTCGATATCGGCACCGAGGCGGCATTGAGCATCGGCGGTGCTCTGGAGCATGCCCATCACGGATTCGACGGCATTGTGAATGTCTTTCCCTTCACCTGCATGCCCAGCACCATCTGTGCCGCGGTCCTCAAGCCGCTGCTCCATGAACGCAAGATTCCCTACCTTGACGCCCCCTACGATGGAGCCATCCAGCCCAATCGGGAGGTGGCCCTGCGCACTTTCGTTTATCAAGCCGGACAGCATCTGGCATCCCGCAGAACGGGACAAACATTAAGGCATTAAAATGACCCAACAAACCATGATCATCAACGCCATTCACCCTGAAGAGTTTCGTGTGGCGCTCGTAGAAGGGCAAACCCTGGAGAGTTTTTTCATCGAAACGGAAACCCGCGGCAAAGTCGTGGGAAACATATACAAGGGAATCATCACTCACGTGCAGCAAAGCCTTCAGGCTGCTTTCGTCAACTACGGAAGGGAGCGGAACGGTTTCCTGCCCTTCCCGGAAATCCATCCGGAATACTACCAGGCGGAGGCCGTCGAGCCCGTGCGCATCCAGAACGTCATCCAGGCGGGTCAGGAAGTGCTCGTGCAGGTGGTGAAGGAGGAAATCGGCAACAAGGGCGCGCTGCTCACCACCTACATTTCCCTGGCGGGACGCGACGTCGTCCTCATGCCGGGTCAATCCCAGCGCGGTGTATCCCGCAAGATCGAGGACGAAGCGCATCGAGAGAGACTGAAGGAGCTGGCCCGGGAGCTCAAAATTCCCGAGGAAGTCGGGATCATCATTCGCACCGCCGCTGAAAATCGAACCAAGAAAGAGGTCGCCAAGGATCTCAATCACCTCATGCGAATTTGGGAAGAAATCAAAAAGCTCGTTCAGGAATCCACCTCCCCCTCCCTCATCTACAAAGAGCAGGACCTGGCCATACGGGTCATCCGCGACTACTTCCACCCCAACATCAAATCCGTCCTCGTGGACGACCGGGAAGTCTACCGCCAGGTGAAGGATTTCCTGCGCATCATCAGTCCGAAGCAGGAGCGGATCGTCAAGCAGTACAAGGAAGACGCTCCCATTTGCAGCAAGTACAACCTGGAAGATCAGATCGAGCAGATCTTCCGCAAAAAGGTCCCCCTCAAATCCGGCGGGCATCTGCTCATCGATCCCACCGAAGCCCTCGTGTCCATCGACGTCAATTCAGGGCGCACCAGCAGTGAAGGAGCCCTGGAGGAAATGGTCTACAAGGTCAACATGGAAGCGGCGGCGGAGATCCCCCGCCAGCTGCGCCTGAGGGACCTGGGAGGATTGATCGTCATCGATTTCATCGACATGCGCGAAAACCGCCACATGCGCGACGTGGAGCGGCGCCTCAAGGAGGAGATCAAGAAGGACAAGGCGAAGATCACCGTGGGCCGCATTTCGCGTTTCGGACTTCTGGAGCTTTCCCGCCAGCACCTCGGGCTCAACATCCTGCAGGGATCCTACAGGGAATGCCCCACTTGCCAGGGCACGGGCATGACCCGTTCCCGCGAAGCGACCGCCCTCTGCTATTTCCGAAAGATCTGGCTCGCCCTGGTGCAGAAAAAACCCGCGTCGGTGAAGGGAACCTTTGCCGTCGATGTGGCCAACTACCTTCTGAACCAGAAGCGCATCGACCTGGTCAATCTCGAAGAGCGCTACAAGGCCACCATCCTGATCGAGGGGTCTCCGGCGCTTCTCCCTCATGAAGGACACCTGGAATTCGTCATGCGGGAAACGGCTCCCGCGTCGACCTGAATCCCCCAGCACGACGATGATCAGGCGGCCATTCATTTACAGGAGCGGCTTCAAGCCGTGTCGGGAACCATCCGCCGCGCACTTCGTCGCGGCAGGATGCCGCTCCTGCAAAAACACAAGGGGAGGCGGGTGCATCATTTTTCCGCCCCCTTCTTCCTAAACAATCACGTAGCGCTTGATGGTCTGCACCACTTCATCAGGATCGTCCAGCACTGTCAGGATATTGAGGTCATCAGGCGAGATCAGCCCTCCGCCCACCAGTTCGCTCCGCACCCATTTCAGCAACCCCTCCCAATATTTTTTGCCCACCAGGATGACGGGAAAAGGCTTGATGCGCCGGGTTTGGATGAGCGTTAGAGCTTCAAAGATCTCATCCATGGTGCCGAACCCTCCCGGCATGCCGATATAGGCCTGAGCGTACTTGACAAACATCATCTTGCGCACGAAAAAATACTGGAAGTCTATCTTCACGTTGGAATAGGGATTGGGCTCCTGCTCCAGGGGAAGCACGATGTTGAGCCCCACGGACTTGGCTCCCCCTTCCCGAGCCCCCTTGTTCCCTGCCTCCATGATTCCAGGCCCTCCACCCGTGATGATGTGGTATCCGCTTTCAGCCAGTTTTTTGGCGATCACGACGGTTTTTTCATACGTGTCATCCCCGGGCTTCACCCGTGCCGATCCAAAAATGGAGACGGCGGGATAGATGTCCGCCAGGGTTTCAAAGCCATCCACGAATTCCGCCAGGATCTTGAAAAGGCGCCAGGAGTCGTTGACGGTCATGGCATCGATCACATACTGCTTTTCGGACGTTACGGAATTTTTCTTCAGCATCGCATCCTCTCGGGTTCAGGAAGATTCGTTCGTTGTGCGACCCTCTTGGGGAAAGCTAAACATATTAAAAAGGAAGAATAAGAAAATCAAGGAATAGATTCAAACCCTTGGCAGGAGCGGGCACAATCTCCGGGCTGGAATCCCTGGATGGATTGTAGCCAACGACCGCTTTGCCTGCGGCGACGCAGCTGACCGCCTGGGGAGGGGAAATCGACCGACGGAAAAAACTGTTCCAAGGCCCTGAAAATGGGCGCCGGTGTTGAAAGAAACGGATAAATAGATTGAATCACCCCCGGAAATAGGCTATGTAGCTTGAGAAATCATCGACGACCTCACACGATTCCCAGGCTTTTCTTTGCACAGCTTCGTGGAAGGAAAGGGGGTTGAGGTGCAAAATAATTATGGAGGCCATTGGAAATGGAAATGAAGGATTTCGTTAAATCAGCAATAAAAATAGTCGCCAGAAAAGTGGCTGACGGATCTTTAGATAAGCACGAAGAGGGATACAACGACGCGGAAGAAATGCTCCTCGACTGGATATGGATTGAGCTCAAAGAGGAATCCCCCGACAAGGATGCGGTCATCAACATGGATCTGGACGACCTTTACGAAGTCATCGAAGGTTCCGCCGACATGTATGAAGATTATCAGATCGTCCTGGAATCCATCCGCGCCGAAGCCAGTTGAAGCAGGAGTTTTTGAACGTTCTGTCGGAGCGCCCCTTAACGGGCGCTTTTTTATTTGGAAGGGGCATTGAATAACGCCATGAAAGCACTTCACCTCCAGTCCGGTCGGGAGAGACGCATCCTTCAGGGACATCGCTGGATCTTCAGCAATGAAATTTCCGAAAAACTTACGGACTATACACCGGGAGACTGGGTAGAAGTCTTCACCGGCAAGGGCGTTCCCCTGGGAGTCGGGTACATCAACCCTCAATCCTTGATCGCCGTGCGGCTCGTGGGTCCTCCCGGCCAGGAGCCCACGAGGGATTTTCTCCTGCAGCTCGCCCAGAAGGCCGCCGCCCGACGCACAAACCTGTTGTGTCCCGATGCATCATGCTACCGCGCCGTTTACGGGGAATCCGACGGCCTTCCGGGACTCGTGGTGGACCGCTATGGTGAAATCCTGGTCTACCAGATCACAACCCTGGGCATGTCCCACCTGGAGCCCCTTCTCCGGGAGATTCTGCTGGAGGTCTTCCATCCTCGTGCGCTTGTTTTTCGCCACGACACCCCCGTGCGCACTTTGGAGGGTCTCCCCCTGGTAAAGGGCGTCGCTTACGGGGAGCTCCCAGAGGACTATTGGATCGATCTGGATGGAATAAAGTTCCGGATCGCTCCCCTGGAGGGTCAAAAGACGGGGCTTTTCCTGGACCAGCGGGAAAACCGCCTGGCCTTCCGCCGATGGGTACAAGGCAGGCGGGTCCTGGATCTTTTTTGCTACAACGGCGCATGGGCTCTCACGGCCGCTCGGGCCGGCGCCGAGGCTGTCCTGGGAGTAGACCAATCTGCAGAGGCCATCGCCCAGGCGGAGGAGAATGCACGGCACAACGGCCTGGAACAGACCTGTACATTTGAGAAAGACGAGGTATTTCATTATCTCAGGACAGCCGGCAGAAATTCCTTCGATGTGGTGGTGGTGGACCCCCCCGCCTTTGTCAAAACCAAGAGTGCCCTCCCGGAAGCCAAGAAAGGATACACGGACCTCAACCGCCGTGCAATGCTGGCTTTGAAGCCCGGAGGCATCCTCGTCAGCTGCTCCTGCTCCTATCACCTGAACGAAAATCTTTTCCGTGAAGTTTTGGTGCAGGCGGCTCAGGCCGCAGGCAAACAGTTGCGGCTCCTGGAAGCACGAGGCCAGGCCATGGACCATCCTGTCCTCCTGGCCATGCCCGAAACCCAGTATCTGAAATGCTATTTTCTGGAAGTCTTCTGAAGCCCCTCCGAAAACCTCGCGGCCCTCTGTACCAGGCGCAAGGGAGCCCCTCGGCATCCGATGGCATGGAGTAAAACCTCCAAATCATCGACCACGGCGGTCACATCAGGGAGAAGGGCGGTATGATCGATGACAGGCAAGCATGCGGCGCGATAAAAAAGCCTCATTGCACCTCACCCCGAACCCATGCCAGGTCCTTTTCCGTGAGCACATAACGCTCCCGGCAGAACTCGCAGGTCATTTCCACCTGCCCATGCTCCTCGAGAAGCTCTTCCACACCTCTCTTCCCCAGGGTGAAGAGGGCGCGCTCCACCCTCTCGCGGCTGCACGAGCATCGAAAGGCAATGGCCCGCTTTTCCAGGATGCGATAGGAAATCCCCGAAAAGATCAGCTCCAGGAGATCTTCGGGGCGCTTTCCGCTTCGGAAGAGCTCCGTCACGGGAGGCAACTTACCGATCTGAGCGACCAGCCGGTCCACCATGGCCTCATCGGAGGGAGGCAGTGACTGGATGAGAAAGCCGCCGGCAGCTGACGCCCGTCCATCCGGCTCCAGGTAGACCCCGAGACCCACCGCTGACGGAATCTGCTCCGATTCCATCAGGTAGTAAGCCAGATCCTCCCCAATCTCGCTTGTGTAGAGCTGGACCGTTCCCGTGTAGGGCTCTTTCATCCTCAAATCTTTCGTCACCGTCAGCAAGCCCGAGCGGCCGAGCCCGCCCGCCACATCGAGCTTCCCGTCCTTCAGGGGCAGGACGGCTTTGGGCTCACGGACATATCCCCGGACCGCTCCATTGCTTTCGGCTTCCACGATGATTTTTTCGAGGGGCCCGCTCCCTTCGAACTTGAGGGCCACAGTTTGCCTGGTTTTCAAAAGAGCGCCCATGAGCGCTCCCGCCGTGATGGCCCGCCCCAGGGCTGCACTGGCCAGGGGATTAGTCTCGTGGCGCAGACAGACTTCGTTCACAACATTTGTCGTCACACAGGCTAAAGCGCGTACGTTGGCTTCTTCCGCGATGGCTCTCACCAGGTAATCGATTTGACTCGTCATGATTCCACCCTTTTACATGCCTCGAAAAAATGGTGATTGCGGAAACGGAGCATTCGCTCGCACACATCACCCCCCTTGAACCGGGGGCACCAGGCACTGGATTGGTTTTATGAGATCTTTCCACTCGACCTTTTGCTTGCCTCCACCTCATGATCGGGATAAGGAAAGATGAAATGGAAGCGCGGCGAAACCGTATAACCGCCGGACACATCAATTCAGGAGAAAGGAGCGAGAATCGATGCCCATCTACGAATACCGGTGCAAGCAGTGTGGAAAGAAGAACGAATTCATCACATTTCGTGTTTCCGAGCCCGTCCCGGAAACCTGCAAATACTGCGGCAGTGACGGTATCAACCGCATTCCCTCCCGGGTGCGGGTTCGCCTCTCCGAAGAAACCCGCATGGAACGACTGGCAGACCCTTCCCGCCTGGGTGGCCTGGATGAAAACGATCCCAAGAGCATGGCCAGATGGATGAAGACCATGGGCCGCGAAATGGGCGAGGAATTCGGAGACGACATGGACGTGGACGCCATGGTGGAAGAGGCCATGGAAGAGGAATCCAAAGGCGGTTTCCAGGCCGGGGAAAGCATGGCCGATGACGACCTCTGAGGACAGGCGCGTGAGCGGTCATCCATCCCGGGGACTCCCCCATTTCACAGCCTGGCGCGTGGCTCCGGCCTGCCGGGGGGCCATCCTTGCAGATCACGTGGCTCAGGAGGCGCTCATCGCGACAGAAAAAGCCCAGGATCTCATCGACTTCGGGTCCGTCCAGGTGGACGGCCGCCAGGAAACCAACCCGGAAAGGCGGCTCGCAGGAAACGAAGAGATCCGATTATACTGGCCATGGAAAGGGATTCAACGCTTTTATGAGATCGATCCCGAACGCATTCTTTACCAGGATCGCGTCCTCCTGTTCTACGACAAGGAAGCGGGCATCCCCAGTCAACAAACCCCCGCGGACGGTTACAACAACCTTTTTGCCGCCCTTTTTCGCCATTTCAAAAAGAGCGGGACCGCCTCCCCTTACGTGGCCCTGCACCACCGCCTCGACCGAGACACGAGCGGTGTCATGGTTTTTGCCCTGGATCGTTCGGCAAACAGGCGTCTGGGGGAGGCCTTCGGACAGCGCAACGTAGTGAAAGACTACCTGGCCTGGGCGCAGGGCAGCCCCCCTGCGGACGAGTGGGTCTCCAGCGAGGACATTGGCCGAAAAGGAGGGCGCTACTGTACTCTTCCCAGAGGGCAGGGCAAGCCCGCCGAAACCGCCTTCCACGTCCTGCACGCGGAGGGGGGACGCTGCCTCCTGTGGGCTTCTCCCCGCACGGGCCGCACCCACCAGATCCGGCTCCACCTGGCCGCCGCGGGGCTTCCCATCCTGGGGGACAGCCTGTATGGCGGCCCACCGGAGCACCGCCTCCACCTGCACGCCTACCGACTCCGCCTGGAGCATCCCGTCACCAGGCGGGAGCTCATCGTGACGGCTCCTGTTCCGAGTGACTGGCCTCCCCCCCGGACAGTGTTGATGACTTAACGTCGCCCCGGTAAAAACCGGGATCCAGAAAGTCTTTATTTCCCTGGATTCCGGCTTTCGCCGGAATGACGGAAGTTGTTTAAATTAAAGACATTTTCCACCGCGGGTGCCAGCCATTCCAGCTGAACCAGGCACCTGAGCTCATCCAATTCCTCCACCAGCCCCCCGGTGACTTCCACCGTTCGCACGAGGTGGTCCCGCAGGAGTGCTCTTTCCTCCCCTTCCACCTCGCTCTGCCTGAGAATACCGGCGAAATCGAGCTGTGTCATGTCCGCCCGCACCCGAAACTCCTCCTGGAGGGTGCGTGTCATTTCCGCCAAGATTCGGTGGAGGTAGCCATTCTTGAAGCTTTTGAGGTACTCCTGAAAAGCGTGCAGCAGCTCCGACCGCGTTTCCGACTTCACCAGGCTGACGGCCTCCTGAAGGGTTTCACTGTCCTGGGATTTCCACTGCAGGAGATTTTTCTCCTTCCCCATGCGCGCCTTGATGCCCGTGAGAAACCGGGTGAATCGCCCCAGGCCGAACTTCATGAGAAGCACGCCGCGACCCAGCCCTTCCGGATCCAGGAAAGGGCTGAAGGAAGGCGGAGCGACCCCATCGGCCGAAGACCATGGACAATGGCACTGATCGCCCGCCGTTCGGAGCTCCACGTTGAATCCGGCCATTTCCCGGCGGTAATCGGCCAGGGCGGTACCGAACAGAGCCCAGAATGCGCGGGAGGATTCGGACAGCCTTTCGTGGAGGAAGGCTTCCTGCTCCTTGGCAAAATCGATGGCCCGCACATTCACCTTTTCCACGAGATAGCGCCAGACGGATTGCCGGAACTCCTGGTAAAAGCGATAGAGCTCATGCACGAACTGGCGGTAGTCGGCGAGCTTTCGCCTGTACTGGGGATCGATGGGGTAGTGCTCCACCATCTCCAGTGTCTCACGCACGAGAATCCCGGCGTCGAGATTGAAATAACGGTCCGCCGCTGCATCCATTTCCTGTCTCAAAGCGTCCTGCAGGCCCGAAATGGCGTTCTCCAGCGTTCCCAGGGTCGACTGGAGGGCCTTCTGCTTGACCCTCAGCTGTTCCCCCAACTGGTGAAGGCCCCCGAGATCTGCATCGATGCTTCGTTTCTGAGCCTCGGCCGTATCCAGAACGCTGGCGGCCACCATGCTGAGCCGGCTGAGGCCGCTCCCCAGAAGAACACGGACCCTTTGTGCTCCGATGCGCTGACGCAGCTCCCCGCGGAAAGCCTGGAAGTCCGCTTCAGTAAAGCGTGCGAGGCCCGCATCCTCCTTCCAGAGATCCAGTCGCCGTGCCTCGCGAAGCGGAAGGTCCTCCCCCAGCCCATCCATCAAGTGATAAAGACCGGAAAAGGCAAAGAGCGCAGGCCTCGGGACCACCCACGCCAGTTCATTGCGGACGCGCTCCACCAGAGCGAGGAGGTCTGATTCATGGGGGTGAGCATCCAGGTCCACATTCAGAACGAAAAAGGTCTGAGGAAACATCCGCAGGGTCTTGATGTAGTCCAGGAGCTTGAAATCGGCCTCTCTCAGTCCCGTACGGCTGCTGATGACATAGAGAATGAAATGGCTTCCCAGCAGATACCGCTGCAACAGTTCCAAATGCAGTGGATTGGGGGAGTCGCTCCCCTGGCAGTCGGCGATTTCGATCTCCTGGCCCAGCCAGGGCAGAGGGTGATGCAATTCCATGTTCCGTACATAGACCGAGGACCCCTCCTGCCCCACGTACTGCTGATGCCCCGCGATGGAGGCCGCATCGAAAGTGATGCGGCGGACTTCCTCTCGCAAATCCCCCTGGACCGCGGCGTACCCATCCAGATATCCCTTCAGGAGTATGAACCGGGGATCAAGCTGCCCACCGGCCTGCTGCCATTCCGTCTGCGTCCGCATCAGGCATGCCTCAAGCCGCTGCCGGTCTTCGGGACGCCGAAGGTCCAGCGAATCCTCACGGTCCATCGCTTCGTGGAACGCGGGAAGCAGGTGCAGGTTGGCGTTGAGCTCCTCCCGGACCTGATGCCAAGGCTTCAGCTCCACCCATCCGCCGACAACACTGTCGGTTCGAATCCGCGTGATGAAAGCCGTAATGATTCCGGCACCCCGCTTCAGAAGGTCCCGCCCCAGGAGCGCATTGACGAGAGTGCTCTTGCCGGATTTCACGGACCCCACGACTGCGATGCGTACGAGAGAATCCTGCAGGGAGGCTCTCACCCCATCCAAAGAATCTCTCCAGAGCGAAAGCATCTTCCCATTCATCAACCCTGCAGCTTCCAGTTCCTGGAGCATATGGGCGAGGGTCTCCACACGCTGCTGGATTTTTCCTTTGAATTGCAGATATTCGTTCATGACTCTCCGTCGTGCCCCGACTTTGATCTTCCATGACCTGCAACGGGATCAACTCATCGATTTCACCTTATCCAGAAACTTCAAAAAAAATCAAGGTATGTTGGCGGAGCTCTTGATCCATGCGAGGATTTCCTTTCCGCAGGAAACGTCGAACCATTGGAAATCCGGATCCCCCCGAAACCAGGTCATCTGCCGCTTGGCATACCTTCGAGTTTCGCGCTGGATCTCCTGCACCGCCTCGCCGTGGGTATAGTTTCCCAGAAGATGCCGTACCATCTGCTTGTAGCCCAGGGACTGCATGGGCTTGAGCTCCGGGCCATAGCCCCTGGCCATGAGACCTTGTACTTCCTCCAGGAAGCCTGCCTCCATCATCTGGAGCACACGCCGGTCGATGCGCTGGTAGAGCTCGCTGCGATCCCGATACAGAAAGACTTTGATGCTGGGATAGACGGTCTGCTGAAAGCGGTGCTGCTCCTGCCATTGGGAAAGGGGAATGCCGGTGATGCGGAACACCTCAAGGGCGCGCAGGATGCGCTGCCGGTCGTTGGGATGGAGTCTGGCGCCCAACTGGGGATCGGAGCTCACCAATTCTGAATGCATTGCAGGCAGCCCCCGCCGCTCTTCCTCTGCCTGCAACTGCTCCCGCACGGCAGGGTCCCCCGGCGCGGCCGGGCAGATGCCCCGGGTGAGGATCTTCATATAAAGCCCTGTTCCACCCACCACCAGGGGGATTTTCCCCTTGGCGTGCAGGGCATCCACCACGGGCTTCGCCAAGTCCAGGTAGCGGGCGGCATCGAAAGGCTCATCCGGGTCGACGACATCCAGAAGATGATGGGCGGCCAGCGCTCGTTCTTCGGGGGTTGGCTTGGCCGTGCCGATGTCCATGTGGCGGTAGATCTGCATGGAGTCGGCATTGACGATTTCAGTGTCCAGGCGATGCGCCAGTTCCAGTGAAAGAGTCGTCTTGCCGACGGCGGTGGGACCGGCCAGCAGTATGATGGGAAGAGCTTCCCGTAAATCCATGAATCTTTTCCTCAAGAGGTCTTGAAATCACCCAGGGTCATGTACGATGAAAAAGGCGAGCGATTTCACCCAGGGAGAGTTTGAACCAGAGGGGACGGCCATGGGGGCAGGTGGATGCAACTGCGGTTTTATCCAGAGTCTCCAGGAGATAGCGGATTTCTTCGGGCTTCAGCTTCTGCCCGGCACGGATGGCTCCGTGGCAGGACGCGCTCCTGGCGAGCCCTGCCAGCAGGTCCCAGCGGGGGGCCTTCTCATCCTCGTGGGCCGTTTCCAACAGGCTTCTCAGGAGGACCTCCGGCGAACAGGCACTGAGGGCAGCGGGCATGGAATGGATGACGAAGCTGTCTCCACCGAAAGGCTCGATTTCAAACCCGATTTCTCGGAGGGAATCCAGCCAGCGCTTCAGCATGACGGATTCCCGGGGAAACAGATCGATGACGACAGACTGCATGAGCCGCTGTCCCGCTTCCTTCGGCGGATCGGATGCAAGCTGGTCGTAGAGGATCCGTTCATGGGCGGCGTGCTGATCCACGAGGACCAGGCCGTCGGGAGCTTCCAGGAGGATGTAGCTGTTGGCCAGCTGCCCCAGGACAGGCAGCTGGGAAAAGAATATTTCCATAGGGAAAACAGCATCTCCCGCGTCGAGACCCACCGCAGCGGATTCGCCACGGGACTCTCCATCCCCGAGGGAAAGAGGGGGGCGAGGAGGAATGGACGGGAAAAGACCCACCTGGGAGGGGGGAGAGGAAGGAGTCTTCTCAATCTGGCGCAGCAGCACATCCTCCAGGGAAACCTGCGTTTCCCGAACGTACTGGCTCCGCAGGGGAGGAACGGTGTCGCGGGCTTCCAGCGGGCGCGTCGGAACCTGCACACCGCCGGGATCCCTTGCCTCCGCCAGCCCCTTCCCGATGGCGCCGCGGACGGTTTCCAGGATTTCTCCCGGGTTCCTGAAGCGCACTTCCCTCTTGGTGGGATGGACGTTGACATCCACCAGGTCGTGCTGAATCTCCAGGAACAGGACCACCATGGGGAATTTGCCCTTGGGGAGCATGGAATCATACGCACCGAGGATGGCACGGTTCACCATGCGGTCCCAGACAGGCCGCCCGTTGACGTAAACAAAAAGCGACTGGGCGCTCGCCCGCTGGATGTCGGGAGGACCTGCAAGCCCATGGAGGCGCAGAGACGGAGTCTGCACTTCAAAGGGCTTCAGTCTCCGCGTCAGGTCGACGCCCAGGATCTGTCCCGCCCGCTGCACGGCATCCTTTGCCTGGGGGAAGTCGTATTGAAGGCGCTCCTGGTGTAACAGCTGAAAATGAATTTCAGGATGGGCCATGGCCAGCCGGAGAAACTGCTCACTGATATGAGCCATCTCCGTCTCCACCGAGCGCAGGAACTTGCGGCGCGCGGGCACGTTGTAAAAAAGATCGCGAACGGTGATCATGGTCCCCGAAGGACAGCCCGTTTCGCGAACATCCCGCAGGATCCCGCCTTCGATGCGCAGGAGCCTCCCGGAAACAACATCCGCTTCCCGCGTAACGAGCTCAAACCGGCTGACAGCCGCGATGCTGGGGAGCGCTTCCCCCCGAAACCCCAGGGAATGGATGGCCTGAAGGTCTTCGAGGGACCGGATCTTACTGGTGGCGTGACGCTCGATGGCAAGGAGAGCGTCATCGGGATCCATGCCCATACCATTATCCACGACCCGGATCTCTTTGCGCCCTCCCTGGAGGAGCGCGAGGGAGATCTTCCGACTGCCGGCATCGATGCTGTTTTCCACCAGTTCCTTCATGACGGCAGCAGGTCTTTCCACCACTTCCCCCGCGGCAATCTGGTTGCACAGGGTATCCGGCAGAATCATGATCTTGCTCATTGCGCTCTCGCTTTACTTTTCATTCTTCTAATCTGTTGACAGATTTAGATGGTTCCAGTATGCAAATCAACTGGACCGTTTGAACCGATGGAGCGGATCGATGCGCTCGGACAGTTCCAACCGCTCCATGCCCCCATGAGTGGACAACCAGAGAGTCGAGCCGTTATGCAACCCAGTCCCTACCAGTCGCTTGTCAGCCTTCTCAGCAACATCCTGGATGCCTACACCACCGCGTTTTTCCTGGTGGATCCCAAAAAACGCCTCCTCAATATGGTCGCCCTGGAAACCCTCAGCAGGCACCTGTCCCCTGGTCTTTCGCTTCCCCTGGAGCAAAGCGGTATTCTCTCCCAGGTCCACAAGGTGTGCCAGAAGGTGCGCATCGACAAGCTCCAGGAATCGACCCAGTCCATCAGCACCACTCTGCCCTTCTACCGCGAAGGGGAAGGGCATATCAAGGGACTCTTCGCCGTTCCCGTGGGAGAGGGAGCCGGGGTCCTCTATGTCGATACCAAATATGGCTGGGGCTTCAACGACAAGCAGCAGAAATGGATCCTGGAAGTAGCCGCCGTCCTTCAGCAGCTCCTGGCTCAGCAGGAAAGAGTCAACCAGCAGATTGAATATTCCCGCATCGCGGAATTCTGGCAGCGCATGGACCAGGCGGCTTTCAAGGGAGCAAGCTTCGAAGACTATTGCCAGATGGTCATTAACGAATGCTCCCAGCTCCTGGGGACCGAATACGGCTTTCTGGCTCTCCGGGAAAGGGGCGAAGATCGCTATCACCTGTTTGCCGTAACTTCCAATGTTCCCAGGAATTTCATCCATCAGCACCATCCCCTGAAGCAGGGGCTGATCGGCCATATTTTTCAAACTCAGAAGCCGCTGCTCATCACCCGCCTGAATCCTTACGCCCCGGAGCATTTCCTGTTCGCTTCGGGAGAAGGACTGCCCCACAACGGCACACTCTGGGGGATCCCCGCCCCCATGTCTTTGGGCCATACCGTCGTGCTGGCCTTCCTTTCCAGGGAAATCATGGAATGGAGCAGCGACTGTCAGAAGGCTATAACACACATGCTGCATTTCTTCCAACTGCTCCTGGAACAATACTATTTCAAAGAAGAATGCAGGCAATTGCAGACCTATGATCTCTCCACGGGTGTTCTCAATACGCTGTCATTCGAAACGCACCTGGAATCCATGCTGTCGAGCGCCATGCAAAAGAGCAGCCCCTTCACCCTGGCACTCCTCCAGATGGAGCCCTGGCAGTCCCTGTTCGCGTCCCTCCCTCCCAAGCTGGTTCGCCAGTGGCAGCTGGACCTGGCGAGGGAATTTTGCACTGATTTGGCGTCCAACATCCTCGTCGGCCAGCTGGCGGAAAACCGCTTTGCGTTTCTCTTCCCGGAGATGACCGTGCAGGAGGCCAAACGGCCCATTTCCCGCCTGATGGATCTTGGGCAGCAGTTTTTTTCGGGAAAGGTCCGCGTGCCCCGCATGCGTCCGCACGCCGCATGGGTGGGCTTTCCCCAGGACGGCTCCGGCAGCGATCAGTTGTGGCCCCTCCTCTACCAGCGCCTTCTCACAAGTCTCAACCCGAATATTGAACCCGTCTCTTCATAAAATATTTGACCGGATGGCATATTGTCTATAGACTTTGCCGTCATCAGTCCGAGAGTGAAGGGAACGGCTTAGAAAAGGGTCTCATATGTTTGAACGCCTGCTTGCGTATTTCTCCAAAGATCTCGCCATGGATCTCGGTACCGCCAACACATTGATCTACCTGCGCGGCAAAGGAGTGGTCCTCAACGAGCCCTCCGTAGTCGCCATCAATCAGGATACGCATCAGGTCATCGCGGTGGGGCGGGATGCGAGAAATATCATCGGCCGACACGGCCAGCGCGTCGTCACCATCCGTCCCTTGAAGGACGGCGTCATTGCCGATTTTGAAGTCACCAGCGTCATGATCAAGTATTTTCTGTCCAAGGTGCTGAGCCGGCGGCAGTTCGTGAGACCAAGGCTGGTGGTGGCGGTTCCCACGGGCATTACCTCCGTCGAGAAGCGTGCCGTGATCGAAGCAGCGGAACAGGCGGGGGCCCGACACATTCATCTCGTGGAAGAGCCCATGGCTGCGGCCATTGGAGCAGGCCTTCCCATCGATCAGCCTTTCGGCAATATGATTGTAGACATTGGAGGCGGTACGACGGAGGTGGCGGTCATCTCCATGTTTGCCGTCGCTTACAGCGAATCGGTGAGGGTCGCGGGCGACGAGGCCAACGAAGCCATCCTACGGTATATCCAGCGAGAGCGGCAGATGATCATCAGTGAGGTCCTGGCGGAAAACGTCAAAATGAAGATCGGGACGGCCTGGGCGCTCCCCACTCCAGAGACCATGGACATCACCGGGAAGGAAATTCTTACGGGAATCCCCAAAACCTTCACGATCACCGATACGGAAATCCGGGAAGCCATCCGGGAGCCCGTCATGACCATCGTGGAGGCGGTGAAACGCGCCCTGGAAAAGACTCCGCCCGACCTGGCCGGGGACATCCACGAGAAAGGTTTCTGGCTGGCCGGTGGTGGAGCCCTCATCCGAGGATTGGATCAACTCCTTCACGACAGCACCAGCCTTAAAGTCAATATCTCCGACGACCCCCTCACGGCAGTGGCACGAGGTGCCGGCTCCGTCATCGACCATGTCGATTTCTACCAGCAGGTCTTCATCAATTGAAGGCATTTCTGCACCCCAGAAAACCTCCAGCTCAAAAAAACTCCTTTTCGCACGAGATGCTCCACATCCTGATGCGGGATTGAGGTAGAAGATCACATCAGCATGGACCGGGCGAAGCCGCCGTCTTCCCTCGTTCAAGAGCACCTGCCGGAATTTCCTCTTGCCCCCTCTTTTCGTCATTTCCGGGAATCTCCGGAACCGTCTTTCCGCCCTCCCTGGATCACCCGCATCATCTGCCTTTGCTGTTGATGGAATAATTCCTTCAGCTCGGCCCTGACGGCCTCATTTTCTCCCTCCAAAGCCGCCACGGCTTCCAGGTATTGTCTGCGCTTCTCTTCCTGGATGGCATCCTGCGCTTTGATCGCTTCCCGGGCGCGTTTCAGGCGGTGATAGGCAAGAGACGACGACCAGAACTTTTGATTGAGAGGCGTGCCATAGATCCTTTCCAGTTCCTCCTTCAGATCTTCGGCATCCTGATCGAGGAGAAACCGCTCGAGATCGAAGAGCTCGTCCTGCTCGAGGTAGTAGGGCGAATTTTCCCATTCTTCGATGGCCTGGGAAAGCTTCTCAAAGATTTCAAGATGTACCGGCTCTTCGTAATCGGCCACCTTTTCACTCCTTTTCACTCACACAGGGCACTTTCACGTTGACACCTCAATTGCTCTTTCCATATTTTATATATTCGCAATTTCGATTGAAACAAAAAAATAAGGAGCAGACCATGTACGTCGGCTGGAACATGAAAACGAACCTGATCACCATATCTCCCGAGACGTCCATCTTCAAGGCACGAGAAATGATGAACGAACACAAAATCTCCCGTCTTCTCGTCACAGACGGCAAGGCACACCTCCTGGGAATTGTGACCGATCGCGATCTGAAACAGGCGTGGGCCTCCCCGGCAACGACTCTCACGGTTCATGAGCTGACTTATGTCCTGCAAAAGCTCACCGCAGCGAACGTCATGACCAAGGATGTCATCACGGGAACTCCCGACATGACCATCGAACGAGCCGCGCGCATCATGTTCGACAACAAGATCGGTGCACTGCCGATCCTCAAAGACGATAAGCTGGTCGGGCTCATCACCACCAGCGATTTGACGGAAATCCTTCTGACCGCACTGGGCATGAGTGACGACAGCCGGAGGCTCTCCCTGCTGGTGAAGGATCGAGTCGGGGTTTTGGCCGACGTCGGCAAATACATGGCTCAGGCGGGAATCAATATCCGAAGCGTCCTGTTTGTTCCATTGCCGGGCCACCAGGACTACTGGCAGCTCATTCTGCGCTTCCATCTGAGTAATTTTCAAAAGGCGACCGAAGTCCTCAAAGAAGCCGGCTTCAAAGTGCTCGTGGACTATGAGGAAGATCCCAGCCCTTACCTGGAAAGCCCATCCTGACGCAAACTCCTCCGGTTGCAAACCGCAGCCGCCCGTTCCGGTTCGCCACAATGAAGGAGCGCACGACATTGCCTGGCAGGTCGGCGAAAGTTATCGCTCTTTTTCGCACAGCCAGCTGAAAGACAGGACAGCAATCATGGCCGACATCATCGAGCTGGGTCAAAAGCCTCGCAAAGAAGACAATCTCATCACTCCGCATCCCCTGGAATTCCGCCGGGGAGACTGGCACAGCGGGTTTGCCATGATGTGCACGCGGAATGAATCCGCCCGCTACGAAGCTCACAGGCTGCAGGCTTTAGGATCCCGGGGCCATCAGCATATCGCCTTTGTTCCAAACCACTTCACGCTGGATGGGGGATATCATTACACAATTCTGGCTCTTTTTCGGTATCGGGAAAACGAGGCGGACATGCGTCGGGTCTATCGCCTGGCCGGCATGATGGAGTGCGTGACCAACGCTCCTTCACCCATCCTGCGTACCGATCTCTTACGGAGATTTTACAAGACCATCCTGGAGGAAAGAGAGGCACTCAATGTCATCTGGCGTGGAAATGTCGCCCACTTCCTTCTCCCCATGGACTCTGAATTTCACAATCCGAACCTGTTTCGCTTCAAAATCGCCCAGGCAGAATCCCTGAAGGATCTTTACAACGCAATCGAAGCAGAAACCGATGCCCAGTTCGATGTCCTCGCGCAATCCTACGTTTTCTACATGCCGGAAAATCTTTCCCCTCCAGGCCCCAACCTTCGAAGGGCTTGAGTGACACGGCCCAAGGCAGAGCACCCATGAAGAAACGGCTTTTCATAGGCATCGATATAGGCGGCACCAACATGCGAGCAGCCCTCGTGGATGACGCCGGAAGCATTTTTCACGTGGAGCGCATCGCCACGCAAAGCAGCGGAGGAGCGGAAGACACGAGTCGTCGGCTCATCGACGCATGCAGATCTCTCGTTGCAAGAGCCTCCGAGGGGGGCGCTCCAGTGGCGGCCGTCGGCATGGGAGTAGCGGGAAAGATCGATGCAACGCAAGGCCTGCTGATTTTCTCCCCCAACATCCCCACTATGCGAAACTACCCCCTGGGAGTCGAGCTCCGTGACGGGCTTGGACTTCCCGTTTTCATGGAAAACGACGCCAATGTTTTCGGACTGGGAGAAAACTGGGTGGGCTCGGGACAGAATGTCGACAACTGGATTGGGTTGACCCTGGGAACGGGAGTGGGGGGCTGCATCTTTTTCCACAGTCGTCTCTGGGAGGGAGACCACCTGGGATTTGTCGCCGAAATCGGGCACCTCGTGGTCCATCCCGAGGGTCCTGTCTGCGCGTGCGGCTCCCGGGGATGCCTTGAGACGCATGCTTCGGCGACCGCTCTTCTGAAAGGCGTAGAGAACGCTGTCCAAAGCGGGGCTCTCGTCGAGGGCCCACTTTTTGACCGATGGCGCCAACAGTCACTCAGTGCGGAAATCATTTACCAATGCGCATCGGCGGGTGATGAAACAGCTCTGAAGCTATTCCACCGCATGGGTTGGGCCCTTGGGCTGGCCCTCTCCAACCTCTTCACGGTTCTTGGCATCCGTCATGCCATTCTGGGGGGCGGGGTCAGCGCATCCTGGGAGCTTTTCATCGGTCCCCTGCGTGACACCTTCACGCGGTACACGCGGTTTCTATCCACTGAAGAAATGGTGGTCATGAAAAGCTCACTGGGTGACAACGCCGCACTGTTGGGAGCCGCCAAGCATGCCATGGATCAGGTGCCATAAAACCGGCTACCCTCCAATGGCCACCATGGGCCGACTGATGCATTTCCGCAGCACGTCCTGATCCAGGGTATGTCTTTCGGGCTTGCGGGCGATGGATCGGCGCATCTCGCCGACGATTTCTTCATCCAACGCGCCCTGGCGCAGCAGTGCCAGGATATCCGTCTCCTCCGTGGAAAAAAGACAAGTGCGAAGCTTCCCATCGGAAGTCAGGCGCAGCCGATTGCAGCTGTGGCAGAAATGATGGCTGATGGGACTGATGATGCCGATTTTACCGGGAGCACCCTCGAAACGATAGTGCGAAGCGGGCCCATTGCTGTTGACGCTTTGGGCGGGAACGAGCGGAGCGATCCCCTCGACGCGCCGCAAAATTTCATCCGCAGAAAGAAACTTCCTTTTCTGCTCCTCCGGCTGGAATGGCATGAATTCTATGAAGCGCACGTGGAAGGGATAGCGAAGCGTCAAACGCGCCAAATCTTCGATCTCATCGTCGTTGATTCCGCGCATGACGACACAGTTGAGCTTTATGGGGGAAAATCCCACCTGCCGGGCCGCCTCGATACCCGCCCAAACCTTCTGGAAAAAGGGTCTGCGCGTGATGGCTTCGAACTTTTGAGGATTCAGCGTGTCCAGGCTGATATTGATGCGCTTGATCCCCGCTTGGAAAAGCCTCTCGGCATACTCAGCCAGCAAGACCCCGTTGGTGGTGAGACTGAGGCTCTGCAGTCCGGAAATGCGCGTGATGTTCTCACACAAATAGAGGACATCCCGCCTCACCAGGGGTTCCCCACCCGTGAGACGAATTTTCGAAATGCCCATCCCCACGGCCAGGCGGGCCAGACGCAAAATCTCCTCATAGCGCAAAATGTGCTCGTGGTCGAGCTTTGCGACTCCCTCCTGAGGCATGCAGTAGGAACAGCGGAGATTGCAACGGTCGGTAATGGAAAACCGCAGGTAATCTATCCTGCGCTGATAAGCATCTGTCGGCGGCATAAGCATGGATGGAATCCTTTTCAAAATATCTATTCCGGAATTATAAAATGACGCATCCGGAGGGTTTAATCAAGCCCTACAGGAGCAATTCTCATGTAAATCGTCGTTCCGGAACGGTCACCCCCACGATGAAAAAAGCCCCCGGCAATCTATTTTCCAGGCAAAGGAGGATGTGCGCACATCCATCCGTCATACCCCTTCCGTCGAAGGACACTCTCCCGCCGTGCTTCCCGTGCGAAGAGCTCCCTGCCCCATGAGGCGCTCCTGGAGCAGCGTAAAGCGCTGCTGCATCTTGTTGTTCCGCACGGCGACGGCCAAGGCCTTCTTGCTGCCCACAATCACCACGAGCTTCCTGGCCCGGGTGACGGCGGTGTAAAGCAGGTTGCGCTGCAGCATGACATAGTGCTGCATCAAGAGGGGGAAAACCACTGCGGGATACTCGCTTCCCTGAGCTTTATGTACACTGACGGCATAGGCCAGCACCAGTTCGTCCATTTCCGAAAAATCGTAGGTCACGGTCCTGCCGTCTATTTCCACCTGCACTTCCTGGTTTTCCATGTCGATTTTTCGGACGCGCCCCAAATCGCCGTTGAAGACATCCTTGTCATAATTGTTGCGGATCTGCATCACCTTGTCGTGCAGGCGAAAAAGCCTTCCGCCCCTCTCAATGGAGGCTTTCTCGGGATTCAATGTCTGTTGAAGAACGCTGTTCAAGCGCTGTGCGCCAATGACACCCCTGTGCATGGGGCAGAGGACCTGCACGTCTTCCACGGGATCCAGCCCGAAACGAGCGGGTATACGTTCGGAACAGAGCTTCACGATGATCTTCGAAACGTCTTCGGGATCTTCTTTTTCGATAAAATAAAAGTCCTGCAGCTCTTGGGAATCCCGCTGCAGGCGGGGGAATTTCCCCTGCTGGATGAGGTGCGCGTTGGTGACGATGCTGCTGTGGCGGGCCTGGCGGAAGATTTCCTCCAGCCTCACCACCGGAAACTGTTCGGAAGCGATGATATCCCGGAGGATGTTGCCGGGACCCACCGAAGGCAGCTGATCCACGTCGCCCACCAGCACGAGGGTGGCATCCGTCGGGACTGCCTTCAGCAGATAGTGCATGAGCAGGGTGTCCAGCATGGAGGACTCATCCACGATGACCAGATCGGCTGAAAGAGGCTTTTGCTCGTTACGCTGGAAGCCACCCGCTTGAGGACTGAATTCCAGTAGCCTGTGAAGTGTGCTCGCCGGGTGATGCGTGGATTCACTCAATCGCTTGGCTGCACGCCCCGTGGGGGCCGCCAGGCAGACCTGCCCTCCCAGCTTTCGGTAGATGGAAAGGATCGCCAAAATGAGCGTCGTTTTCCCCGTGCCGGGTCCTCCTGTAATGACCACCACCCTGTCCGACAGAGACTGCCTCACAGCCTCCTCCTGGAGCGGAGCCAGTTTGAAGGGCAGCTTCTCGCGGAGCCACTGGAGGGAGGCATCGAGGTCGATTTTTCTCTGGAGCGGGTTGAAGGCCTTCAGATAGAGCAAACGTTGAGCAATCTGGCACTCGGCGATATGATATCCTCTCAGGTAAATGACCGTGCCATCCTCAAAGCCGGTCTTGAGACCCGTCGCGATGGCTTCCTGCACCAGCCGGCAGTCTGAAACCAGGCGATGCAGTGCCTCAGCAAGAATCGCTGGCCCGATCTGCAAGAGCTCACAAGACTTTTCCATGAGCCAGTGCCTGGGGACACACACATGCCCTTCATCCGTCGCCTGCTGCAGCACATAGAGGATCCCCGCCTCGGCCCTCAAGGGGGATTCAGAGGAAAAGCCCAGGTTTCCCGCAATTTTATCGGCTGTGAGGAACCCGATTCCCAAAACATCCATGGCCAGTGCATAGGGATTGGTCTGGACCTTTTCCAGGGATGTCTTCCCGTAATGTTTAAAAATTCTGGCGGCATAGGCTGCACTGACCCCATGGGCGCGCAGGAAGACCATGAGCTCCCGTATATCCCGCTGATCCTCCCAGGCCTGCTGGATCTGTCGAAGGCGGTAGGCACCGATCCCTTCCACCTGGGAAAGCTTTTCCGGTTCTGCATCGATGACGTCCAGGGTCCGTTCCCCGAAAAGGCGCACGATGCGCTCAGCCATGACAGGACCGATGCCCTTGATCAGTCCGGAACCGAGGTACTTGCGGATGCCTTCCACTGAGGCGGGAGTAGCGGTTTCGTAGCGATCCACCTTGAACTGTTCCCCAAAGCGGGCATGGCTTCCCCAGGTTCCCTCCATGCGCAGCACCTCTCCGGGACTGACGGACACAAAGTTTCCCACCGCCGGAACCAGCTCACCGCGGCCGGGAATCCTGACCTTGATGACACTGTATCCGTTCTCTTCGTTGCTGTAGGTGACCCGCTCCACCGTTCCTTCGATGATTTCCGTCATACCTTGTTCCAGAAAGAATTTGCACCGATGCTCCGCAGGCGTTCGCGCCCCTGAGCGTTTTCAGGCTGCGAGGAACCTTCGTCCTCCATGAGCATTCTATTATATTTTGACAACGGTAACCTGCGTGTTAATATTTCCTTCAAACGTCAGGAGTCAAACACCAACCAGACAACGAGACACTTACCGAGGCTGCAGAACAAAACTTAACCCCATCATGAACAGAAAGGCTCCTCATGTCTCTTTATATCAAAACCGAGGACTACCGAGAGCTTGGCATCAGCAAGTATTCCAGCCTGGAATTGATCCGGTCCGTGGTGCAAAAGGAGCTCGAGATAGACCCCCTCTTCGTTTCATTTGTTAACCAAAACGAATACATCCGCGTAGATTTCCTGAAGCCCAGGCCAACCCGGCGGTCCAAAAGGCGGCGCTATTACAAAAAAGCCTCGGAAAATACTCAGCAGGCATAAAAAAAGGCGCCTTCACAGGCGCCTTTTTTTATGCTCCATCCATGCTTCCAACTCCGGGATGATCCAGCCCCCCTCACCCAGACGGACGCTGCCGAAGGCATTGTCGACCCTGCTCTCACATCTCGGGAACCATCTCCCGAAGCTCGGAATAGCTGAAAACCGGCCCATCCAGGCAGACATACTTGCTGCCCATATTGCACCGACCGCAGACACCGATGCCGCATTTCATCCGCTTTTCCAGGGTGGACAAGATCTGATGGTCTTCGAAGCCCAATTCTTTCAGGCCAAACAGAACGAACTTGATCATGATGGGGGGACCACACACCAGCGCAAGGCGGTTCTTAGGGCTGGGGGCCTCTTCCTTCAATACCGTCGGAACAAACCCGACCCGCTCATTCCAGCCTGGGAATTCCGCATCGACGGTGAGCACCAGGTTGATGTTCCCGGCCCTCAACTCTTCAAATTCATACAGGTAGCACAGATCCTTGGGAGACCGCGCACCGTAGATAACAGTGATATCCCCATAATCGCTGCGATTGTCGATCATATAGAGGAGGAGGGTCCGCAAGGGGGCCATGCCGATCCCGCCTCCAATGAAAAGGATATCTTTTCCTTTCATATCTTCATATCGGAAGCCATTTCCCAGAGGAGCCCTGAAACCGATCTGGTCCCCGGCGTTC